>JAYTWE010000359.1:0-3590 GCA_043744055.1 Magnetospirillum sp. | reverse complement strand
GGTCATGTCCAGCAGGTTCTGGACGAAACGGTTCAGCCGCTCGGCCTCGTCCTGGATGGTCTGGGTCAGCTCGTGGCGCGAGGCATGGTCCATCATCTCGTCGTAATTCTGCAAGGACGAGGCCGCCCCCATGATGGAAACCAGCGGCGTGCGCAGATCGTGAGACAGCGATGACAGCAGGGCCGAGCGTAGGCGTTCCCGCTCGGTGACGACGCGGGCGGTCTCGATATCGGCCACCAGGGTGGTACGCTCGATGGCGACGGCGGCCTGATCGGCCAAGGTCTCTAGCAGGCGCATCTGATCCGGCGAGGGGATATCGGCGTCCTCCATCATCTGAACACCCAATACGCCCACCGGTCCCCGCCCTGTCTTCAGCGGCAGGAACAGCCACAGCGAGGCGGGCAGGGTCGCCGATCCCCGCCCCGCCAGCTTTCCATGAGCCCAGGCCCAGTCGGCAGCGGCGGCGGAGCGGTCGTCCAACTGATCCTCGGGCGGGTAACCGGCAGCGATGGCCAGACCGGCCTCGCCCGGCAATAGCACGAGGGACTTGCCATGTATCGTGGTGGCGACGTGATGAACCACCGCCCAGAGCACATCGTCTTGGGTCGCTGCCGCCGTGACCTTGCGGCCGAAATCATAGAGATTAGTGGTCCGCCTTGCACTCTCCCGCGTCGCCAGGATCTGGGCGCGCAGCCGACTGGCCATGTTGGAAACGATGACGGCGGCGATCAGGAAGAACACCAGGGTCAACACGTTCTGGGTGTCGGTGACGGCGAAGGTCCAACGCGGCTCGGTGAAAAAGAAATTGAAGGCGAAGAAGCTGACGACCGAGGACAGGATGGCGGGACGCAATCCCGAACGCATGGCCACCACCATCACCGCCAGCAGATAGGCAACGGAAATGCTGGCCACCGGGAGCCACCTGTCGATCAGAAAGCCGATGGCGGTGGCGATCCCGGTGCACAGCAGAGCGAAGGCAAGGTTGAGCCAGTCGGGCGGAACCTTGGCCTTTGGCCGCCGGATGGCTGGAACCGGCTTGTCCTCATCCTCGCCGCCGACCACGAAGACGTTGAAGTCGCCGCTTTCGGCGAACAGGCGTTCGGTGATGGACTTGCCCAGCCGCCAGCGCCGGGGGCGGGCACGGCCGACCACGATCTGGGTGGCATTGCGCTCGCGGGCATAATTCAAAATGGTGGAAACCACGTCGTCGCCCTGCAACAGTGCGGTTTCCCCGCCCAACTGCTGGGCTAAGCGCAGCGCCTCGGCGATGCGGTCCTTGTCGGCCTCGCTCAGCGCATGCGAGCTCGATGTCTCCACCGTGACCACCACCCAGGCGGCGCCGCGCCGGTCGGCGGCGCGCTTGGCCACCCGCACCAGTTTGGCGGCATCCACCCGTTCGTCGATGCAGACCATAATCCGCTCGCGGGTCGGCCACGGCCCCGGAATGGCGTGTTCCCGCATGTAGTCGACCATCTGGGCGTCGACCCGCTCGGCGGCGTGGCGCAGCGCCATCTCACGAAGCGCGGTGAGATTGCCGGGCGAGAAGAAATTGCCGACGGCGCGCTTGGCCTGTTCCGGCACATAGACCTTGCCCTCGTGCAGACGCTTGATCAGCTCTTGCGGCGGCAGGTCGATCAGCTCGATCTCGTCGGCCGAGGACAGCACGCTGTCGGGCAGGGTTTCGCGGACCTTGACCCCGGAAATCTGCTCGACGATATCGTTGAGGCTTTCCAGATGCTGGATGTTCAGCGTGCTATAGACGTCGATTCCGGCGGCAAGAATCTCCTCCACGTCCTGCCAGCGCTTGAGATGGCGCGACCCCGGCACATTGGTGTGCGCCAACTCGTCCACCAGCACCATCTGGGGGCGGCGGGCGAGAATTGCGTCCAGGTCCATCTCGCGGAATTCCTTGCCGCGATAGTCCATCTGGCGCGGCGGCAACACATCGATATCGACCAGTTGCGCCTCGGTCTCACGCCGCCCGTGGGTCTCGACCACTCCGGCGACGAGGTCGATGCCTTCCTGCCGCTGGGCTCGGGCCGCCTGCAGCATGGCGTAGGTCTTGCCGACGCCGGGAGCGGCGCCGAGAAATATCTTCAACCGCCCGCGCGATTCGCGCTGGGCGGCAGCCAGAAGAGCATCGGGGGACGGGCGTTCTTCGCGGTCGTCGGTCATGGGAACACGATCATTGGGCGGGCCAGCGCTCGTCAAGGGCCAGATTGAGCTTCAGCACATTGACCCGCGCTTCGCCGAGGATGCCGAACATCCGTCCCTCGGTCTGGCTGGCTACCAGGGCACGCAGATCGACCTCGGAGATGTGGCGGGCCTTGGCAACACGGGGAAGCTGATATTCGACGGCGGCCGGCGACACATGAGGGTCGAGGCCGGAGCCCGAAGCGGTGACCAGATCCACCGGCACCGGGATACGGGCATCGGGGTTCTCGGCCTTAATCTGCTCCACCAGGGACTGAGTGCCCTCGATGTAGGACTTCGAGGTCGGCGCGGCGTTGCTCGCTCCCGAATTGGCCGCATTGTAGGGTGCCGGAACCGTCTTGGTCGAATCAGCCGGATCGGCATCGGTGGTGGCCGAGGGCCGGGAATGGAAGTATTCCGGCTTGGCGAAAGTCTGGCCGATCAGGGCCGAGCCGACCACCGCGCCGTTCTTTTCGATCAGGCTGCCATGGACCTGGGCCGGGAACAGGGTTCCGGCGATGCCGGTCATGGCCAGGGGATAGCCGAGCCCCAGCAGCACGGTCAGCAGCAGGGTCAGCAGGGTGGCGGGAAGGATTTGCTTGATCATGTGAGTCTCTCCGGGATCAGGCTAGGTGCAGCGCTGCGACCAACAGGTCGATCGCCTTGATGCCGATGAAGGGAACCAGGATGCCGCCCAATCCGTAGACGACGATGTTACGGCGCAGCAGCACTTCGGCGCTGGCGGGCTTGTATTTGACACCTCTGAGGGCCAACGGGATCAACGCGATGATGATCAGGGCGTTGAAGATGATGGCCGACAGGATGGCGCTTTGCGGGCTGGCCAGATGCATGACGTTGAGCGCCTGCAGCTGAGGATACGACACCATGAACATGGCCGGGATGATGGCAAAGTACTTGGCGATATCGTTGGCGATAGAGAAGGTGGTGAGCGAGCCCCGGCTCATGAGCAGCTGTTTGCCGATCATGACGATCTCGATCAGCTTGGTGGGGTCGCTTTCCAGATCGACCATGTTGCCTGCCTCGCGCGCCGCTTGCGTTCCGGTGTTCATGGCGACTCCCACATCGGCCTGGGCCAGGGCGGGAGCGTCGTTGGAGCCGTCGCCGCACATGGCCACCAGCCGCCCTTTGGCCTGCTCATCGCGGATCAGCCGCAGCTTGTCCTCCGGTGTGGCCTCGGCGAGGAAGTCGTCGACGCCGGCTTCCGATGCGATCGCCGCGGCGGTCACCGGGTTGTCGCCGGTGATCATCATGGTCCGCACGCCCATCCGGCGCAGGTCGGCGAAGCGCTCCTTCACCCCCGGCTTGACCACGTCCTTGAGGTGGATGACCCCGACCAGCACGCTGTTCTCGGTGACGGCCAGCGGCGTGCCGCCCGA
>JAYTWE010000358.1:0-3841 GCA_043744055.1 Magnetospirillum sp. | reverse complement strand
CCTTTGGCGTAGCCCTGTTTTCCGGGTCGCTCTATGTGAAGGCCATGACCGGGGCAATTCCTTTGCCCATGGTCACTCCGACAGGGGGTGTTTTACTTTTGTTGGGGTGGCTGGTCTTGGCGGTTTCGGCATTCGTGAGCGACAGGCATGTGACGATTTGACTTAAGCCAATGAATTGGCGATGATGCCGGGGATACGCATAAAAATGATAGCTTTTTACTGTGGTCTTGGATTTGGGGAGTGGCATGGCTAAGTCGGTCTTGATCGTCGAAGACAATGACCTGAACATGAAATTGTTCAATGATTTGCTCCAGGCAAATGGCTATACCACGCTGCAAACCAAGGATGGCCGAGAGGTCATGGATATTGCGCGTAAGACTCGTCCTGATCTTATTTTGATGGACATCCAACTGCCGGAGATTTCGGGCTTGGAAGTCACCAAGATGTTGAAGGAAGACGAGGAGCTTAAGTCCATCCCCGTCATCGCGGTAACCGCCTTCGCCATGAAGGGCGATGAGGAGAAGATCCGAGAGGGTGGTTGTGAGGGCTATATCGCTAAGCCGATTTCGGTCTCCAGTTTTCTGCAGACCGTCGCTCGTTTTCTCGCCTGAAGCCGGTTGAATGCGTACGGTCTGGTCTCTCGGACTGGCCGTTCTCGCATTCACTGCGATTCTGCTTTTCACCGATTATCTTTTTTTGAAGCGGCTGATCGTCGAATTGGACGAACGCCCGGCGGCAAGCCAGTCTGCGCGCCGCGTGCTGGCGCGTATTCAAGCGGATTTGGAGCGGGGGGCGGTGGGCCGTTCGTCCTGGCCGCTGCCCGTTGGCTCCAAGCGCGATCCCCTGGAACGTTTGGTCGATGCCCAGGACGCCTTCCTTA
Source organism: Magnetospirillum sp. (assembly GCA_043744055.1). Taxonomy (GTDB): domain Bacteria; phylum Pseudomonadota; class Alphaproteobacteria; order Rhodospirillales; family Magnetospirillaceae; genus Phaeospirillum. The sequence continues at coordinate 2,961 of JAYTWE010000358.1, read as the reverse complement.
AAGGGCGTCAGCGCTTGTTTGCCGATCATGTGGCGGCCGTGCGGGCGGAGGCGGTGCAACGTCTCGCTCATCAGGACGAGGTTATTCGGGGGCAGCGGAATAAGGTTGATCTGGACAAGGTTGTTTCTCCGCTTTCCTATGCCGAGGCCCTGGCCGAGCCTCCGCATGCTCCGCCTTTGCTGGCTTTGGTCCTGGCCATGCGGTTGGCCGATGCGGTCCTTATCTTGGAAGACGCCGAGGCCAGCCCGCGTCAGATGCGCTATGACCTGAAGGCTCGACGTAACATTTGGCCCCAGACGACCCTTTCCGATGGAGTCTGGCTGCGGCTTCCCTGCCCGGTGGTGAGAGGACGGTCTCGCGCTTTCGAGGCGGTTGCCGCCCGCTTGGATGAACTGGCCGGGCCGTTGCTGTCTTGCCCGCTCCCCGATTTCATGGAGCGGGACTTCGCTCGGATGGATGTGCTGGCCAAGCATCCGGCTGATTTCGCCGTTCATGCGGTTCCCGGTGCGGCGGCGGTTTCGGCCTGGGACCAGCGGCCGCCGTCACCGCCCTGGGATGACGTCGCCGCCATCCGTTTCATGGACATCAATCCCGATGGGGCTGAACCGCCATTGCGGTTGGCGAGCATGAGCCGTGGCGCGGGGAAGGTGGATCTTGCCCTGTTCCTTCACGCCTTTCGCGACCAAAATCCCAGTCGGGATGAGGATATCCGCTCTCTCATGGCGGCAATTGATCGCGTGGCCTTGTCCAAGGCCAGTCCGGTCATGCTGCGGTTTTCGGGCGATCCTGTACCCTATGATGGGAGCGATGCCTCGCTGATTCCCAGTCTGCGTCTGGCCTCCTTCACCGGAACGGCTGAAATAGTATCGGGTGCGTACCGCTATCCCTATGCCATTCCCTGCGCTGTGCTGACCCGCCATCCCGCCTTGGCGGCGGCGGGAGTCTATGCCAGCCAGCCCACCGAGGACGATGGCACGGTTGAACTGCGCCCGGCAGTATCGGGATGTCTGGTCGGGCGGGGCAGGGTCGAGGGCTTCCCCGAGGCCGACTTTGCCGCTTTTCTTTTGGCCACGGCTGCCGCCGATGGTGGAGGCTCTTTCAGTCGCGGCAAGATGCCGCGTTATCCGCTGCCATACTCGGATATGGACAAGATGAAAGCCATCTTGTTCGAGCCGCGATCCGTGTTGGACTGGCCGCAGCCAGTCATGGCGGTTCCGTATCAGACCTGGGCCTACGCTTCCTTGGGCAACCACGCCATCGCCGGTCAGCTGCGCGTTCTGTTTGATCGGGCGAAGACAAGTCTGGCGATTTACTTCCGCTCTAAGGGATTGGGAGACGGGGAGGCCATTCTCGCTGCCGAGCGGGCTTTGTTCTCGACTGCCCATGGTGCCAATTGCGGGAATGGGCCGCCGCCCCAATCGCTGCGCCGCGCTTTAATAGAGGGAGGCTCGTTGGAGGCTGTCGCGGCGGCCTTGAACGATACTTCGGCGGAAGCGTTGAAGCCGTTCGCCGAGTGCGCCCGAACCGCGCCCTTTGATCCCTTGCTTCATGTGGCGGTCGGTCATTCGGCCTTGCCGTTGCTATGGGCCGCGGCGGGGAGTCTCTCTCCCGAGGCTGACCGCGAGGGTGTGCGGCAGATACGCGATGTCAATTTGCGCAATCATTTCGGCAAGACGCCTTTGATGGTTGCCGCCCAGGCCGATCAGCCCGAGGCGGCTCGCTTTTTGTTGGAGAAAGGCGCACGGGTTAATGCCGACACTTGGCAGAGCGTGAAGCCTCGCAGTCTGGCGCACGATTCCCGCACGGCTTTGATGTATGCGGCCTCCAATGGCTCCGCCGAGATGATCCGGCTGCTGCTGGATGCCGGGGCCGACCGCTTTCAAGCCGATAGTAAGGGCCGCCGCGCCCTGGATTATCTGCTGGGATATGGGCCGCTTCCCGTTAATTCCGTCCTGAGCTTGGCCGAGCGTTCCGAGATGGCGCGTCTTCTATACTGAAACCGCTGCTGACTCCTTTGGCGACCTCCGCTATCCTCCCGCCCCGAGAACAAAAGGACGGATGTGGAATGTCGAGGAATACGGTTCTGGCCGGAGCGGCCGCGCTGCTGGTGGCGGCGGGCACGGGTGCTTGGTGGCTGACCAGTCATCTGCCGTCTTCGGGAACCGAGGAACTGGCCTCGCTGCCCGGCGATGGGCTGGTGACCTTCGCCCGGATTCAGAGCGAGATGAACCGGGCCGCTGCCGGTAAATCGGCCCTTCCCACTGATTCCAATGCTGATCCGCTGGAAGCGGTTGCCAGGGCATTGCGGGAATATCTGTCGGGGAACACGGTGAAGGCCGCCAGCCTTCTCGACGAAGTGGAAAGCGAGATTGAAAACCGCGTTCCCACCGACGATCAGGTTGTCGCCGATCCCCTGCTGGCGGAAAAGGAAGAATGGCTGGTCAGCTATTTCGAGCTGTTGCCCGAACCACCCTCGGGCAAGGGCGTCAAAGCCGATCTTTATGTGTTCAACCGGCTTGCGGTGATTTTGCACAAGGTGGATGCGGTGTTGCTGGCGGAAATCTTACCCAGCTTCAAGGGATATGATTTGGTGGCGCGCAAGTCAGAACCAGAGCCATCGGTGTTTAACGGGATGGCTCTGCGCTTTCCGTGTCGTCTTGTCGCGACCCACCGCCCCCTTCTGGAGGAGTCATCTCGTCTTTTGGGCCAATTGGCGGCAACCCCGACCGATTGCCCAACGCCAAAGGGCCGTGAAGCCGACTTCAATCTGCTGGAGCGGATCTCTCGCGATCCCAGTTCGGCTTTGATGGGGGTTGATGATGGCAATGGGGCCACACCACGCGATCTGCGAACCACTTTGATGACTGCTGCCGCTAAGGGCAGTCTTGGTGATATCTCCAAGGCCATGTCGGCCGGGGCCGATCCGCAGCGTGCCGACGCTCGGGGCCGCACTGCCCTTCA
>JAYTWE010000357.1:0-4026 GCA_043744055.1 Magnetospirillum sp. | reverse complement strand
CGCCAAGACAAGATCCTGCGCTGGTCCAAATTCGCCGATGAAATCCTTGATGACCGCCAACAGCCCGCCTTGGCCTTGCTACCCGACAGCCAACTTCCTCCGGCCGAGCATCAACCCGACACCATCGTGCTGTTCCCCTTCTCCGGCATCAAACAGCGTCAGATCCCGGTGGAGGTTTGGCGTGAAATGGCGGAATCGGTGCCGTCTCACTGGAAGGTGCTGGTTGCCGGCCATCGCAACGACTTTGATCACAATCCCGAATATATGGTGTTGCTGGGCCAGCCCAATGTCGTCATGGAGACGTCGGGGTTCGAACGGCTGGCCTCGATCTTGATGGGCTCACGCATGGCCGTTGGCGTGGATACCGCCGGTTTGCATCTGGCGGTCCTGCTGGGTATTCCCACCTTGTGTCTGGCCAGCGCCGCCTATGCCGGTGCGGGTGTTCCTTATGATGAACGGGTCGCCCCCGATAACGCGCAATTCATCTATGTCCCCATGGAATGCCAAGGCTGTCTTGGCCGCTGCAAATTCCCCCTGGTGGACGGCATGTATAAATGCGTCGCCGAGATCAATACGAGTGGAGTGCTGGACTATGTGCGCGCCGCCACCGGCGGAGGCAGCCTTTGACCTTGTTTCCGCGCGGCATGCGCCGCCGCTGGTGGATGTTTCGTCCCATTGACGCCCTGGTGGCGCTGTGGCCCGTTCGCAAGCGAAAGCGTGGCGTGCTGGTTGTGCGCATGGACGGCATCGGAGACATGGTTATGTTCCGCGCCGCCCTGGAGCATTATCCCGATGCATTCGGAGTGGAAAAGTCCAACATCACCATTCTGGGCTGCAATTCATGGAAGCCCTTGGTTGATATCGTGTTTCCCGGCTTCAAGGTCGTCACCATCGACGAACACGCATTCGAGAAGAAGTGGTTTTATCGCCTGAAGATCGCCCTTTGGGTCCGCCGCCAGGGATTCAAGGTCGCAGTCTGCGATATGTTCATGCGCAAGACCCTGACCGCTGACACCCTGGTCTGGGCCAGCCGGGCCACGGAACGCATCGTCTGTTCCCCCTTCATCACCGATAAGACCCGAGCGGAATACTCCTGGTATCTGGGGAAGGCCACACGGGTCATTGATACCGGCCCTTATCCCACCCACGAAGGATTGCGCCACTTTACGTTCCTGCAAGCCTTGACCGGAACCCGCAAGCCACCAGAAGTTCCCGCCATTCCGTGGCGGGAACAATCGCCGCTGGTCGCGGCGGGGGCGCCTTATGTGGTGATGAATTTCGGCTCCAACGAGCCCGGCCGCCGCTGGCCGTTCGAACAGTTCGTCGAGCTTTCCCGCATTTGCCTGGATGGCGGGTTTCGTGTGGTCTTTGTCGGGGCGGGGCAGGAGGAGTTCGCCAAGCCGGTTCTCGCGGCTCTGAAACATCCCGGCATCGTTGATACCATTGGCAGTTTGAAGCTGCCGCAATTGGTGGATGTTTTGAAACATGCCGCCTGCGTGGTCAGCAACGATACCGGTCCCGGCCATCTCGCCATTGGAATCGGAGCCCCGACGGTATTGTTGGCGGGTGGGGGGCATTTCGGCTGTTTCGTGCCTTATCCCGAGACGATTCGCCCCAGCAAAGCGGTTTTTCTCAACCAGCCCATGGAGTGTTACCACTGCCTGTGGCGCTGTCCGAAGCGGGCAAGCCCCAAAGATGCCTTCCCCTGCGTCGCCGAGATTTCGGTGGACCGTGTTTGGAGCGCGGTCAAGGCCTTGACTGCTCCGCTCTAGAAGCGATAGCCCAGCCCCGCCCCCAGCATGAAGCCGGATGAGGATTCAGTCTCGGTACTGCCGAAGCGGCTGGCCTGAGCGACGCCGCCGACACTGAATGCCGGGGTCATCTGACGCATCAGACTCAGCGACAAACTGATGTCGCTTCCGGCCTGATAAGGAGCGGCATAGACGGAACCGGGCTGAAGCATATTGGGGCTGAAGCCCTGCGGCTTGGACCAGACCGACCCCAGGCTGATGGCAGCCGAGCTGCCCGCCCCCAACACGCCCCCCACATAGGCGGCGGAAATATCGGCGCGGGAGGCAGAACCGTCACTGCGCAACGACAAGCTGACGCGGGCTTCACTCATGCCATAGGCAACATAGCCCCCCACGGCCAGACCGCCACGCCCAGAAGCATAGGGCAGTGATAGGAATGAAGCCGGAGAGGTCGTGACGCTTCCCAGGCTGAAACCGCCACCGCTCAACAACGGGGTGCGGGCTTCACCAAAGGTCGAGGAATACGCGGAATCGGTCTTGCTCAGGGATGCGCCGCCAGCAACCAACCGGTTGCTCATGTCCGCCGCTCGCGATTCCACCGCCCCCAACAGGGGCAGCATCAGTGCGATAGCCAAGATGCGGCGGGACGAAACCATACCCTAAAGACCTAAAATTCGGTTGCCCCCTTGATATAGTCTGCGTTCACGGTTGCGGAAAGAGGCGCAACCATCCCAGCGATTCTTTCACGTCACACTGTGGCAATATTGCATCGCGTCATTTGATCAATCCACCAGTTCCGGTCGGTCCCGATACATATCCAACGCATCGGGATTGGCCAAAGCCTCCACATTCTTGACCGCCCGTCCGTGCACCAGATCGCGCACCGCCAATTCCACGATCTTTCCCGATTTGGTGCGGGGGATATCATCCACCTGGACGATCTTGGCCGGAACATGGCGCGGCGTCGTATTGTCACGAATGCGCGTCTTGATTAGCGCCTCCAATTCCGAGGTGACGGTCAGATCGGGACGTAACCTGACGAACAGGACAACCCGGACATCCCCTTGCCAATCCTGACCGATCACCAGGCTTTCCAGCACCTCGTCGATCTGCTCCACCTGACGATAGATTTCGGCGGTGCCGATGCGCACACCGCCGGGATTGAGTGTGGCATCCGATCGGCCATAGACCACGATCCCGCCGGTCGCCGTCAGCTCCACCCAATCGCCGTGCCGCCAGACCCCCGGATAGGTGTCGAAATAGGCGGCATGATACTTGGCCCCGTCGGGGTCATTCCAAAACCCCACCGGCATGGAGGGGAAGGCCTGAGTACAGACCAGCTCACCCTTGACTCCATCCACGGACTGACCGCTCTCATCGAAGACCTGAACCTTCATGCCCAGGCCACGCGCCTGAATCTCGCCGCGATAGACCGCCCCGATAGGATTGCCCAGCATGAAGCAAGACACGATATCCGTACCGCCCGAGATGGAGGCCAGCTGCACATCCGCCTTTACCTTGGCATAAATGTAATCGAAACCTTCGGGGGCCAAAACCGAACCGGTGGAGCAGATGGTCCGTACCGTGGCCAAGGAATGTGTCTTGGCGGGCTCCAATCCCATCTTGGCGATGGCGTCAATCCACTTGGCCGAAGTCCCAAACAGGGTCATTGCCTCTGCATCGGCGAAATCAAACAAGATATTGCCATCCCGCGCACTGGGATTGCCGTCATACAGCAGTAAGGTGGCCTCTGCCGCCAGCCCCGCCACCAGCCAGTTCCACATCATCCAGCCGCAAGTGGTGAAGTAGAACAGGCGATCATCACGCTTCACGTCGCAATGCAGCAGGTGCTCCTTAAGCTGTTGAAGCAAGACTCCGCCAGCACAGTGAAGGATGCATTTCGGCGCGCCGGTGGTGCCCGACGAATACATGATGTAGAGGGGATGGTCGAAGGGAAGCCGAAGATACTCCACCGCCCGTGCCGGGAATGGAGCCAGGAAATCGGCCAGATGCACCGCCTTGGACACCCTGGAAATATCGGCGCGATCGCGGGTATAGGGCACGATCACCACCGTCTCGACCGAGGCGATGGCGGGCACGATCTCCGCCAGCTTATCCAGGGAATCGTGGCTCTTGCCCGAATAGAAATAGCCGTCAGCCGAAACCAAGACCTTGGGCGAAATCTGGCCGAAGCGGTCCAAGACGCCTTGAACTCCGAAATCGGGCGAAGCCGAGGACCAGATCGCCCCCAGCGAGGCTGCCGCCAACATGAAAG
>JAYTWE010000356.1:0-3466 GCA_043744055.1 Magnetospirillum sp. | reverse complement strand
CCCGCCGCCAAAGCCAAGTCACGCATGACCAGGGCTTCGGCCATGGGGTGACGCACCGGCCCTCCGGTCATCAGCAGATGTTCGACCATGCCGTCTTGGGCCAGGCTGATCGCTTTGCTCACCCGGCGGGCAAGGGCGGGGCTGGGTCTGCCATCGGGACGGATCATGGCCCCCAACACAATGGCGGCATCGAATTTTCGCACAGGTGGTGGCATCATCACTTCAGCAGATAAGAATATGTGGATGGAGACTGTCATGGATAAGCGCCGCAACACCGATGTCATCGTGGAGACGCTGAAGCTGGAAGGCAAGCGGGTCATTGATGTGGGCTGTGGCGATGGCGCTCTCTTGCGCCTACTGGCTCGTTGTGGCGCTCATGCCGTTGGGGTGGAATGCGGCCAGCGTCAACTGGGCAAGGCCCGTGCCGCCGCCAAAATCGCCGACGAGGAGATTGTCGAGGGCGTCGGACAGAATCTTCCCGCCGATGATGAAAGCGTCGATCTGGTGATCTTCTTCAACAGCTTGCACCACATCCCCATCGAGCATCAGGCCAAGGCCATGGCCGAGGCCGCCCGTGTGCTGAAGTCTGATGGCGAGGTCTATGTCTCGGAGCCGTTGCCCTATGGCGAATTCTTCGAGGTGGTGCGTCCCATCGACGACGAGACCTGGGTGCGCGGCGCCGCCCTGGCGGCGGTAAAGGGGGCTTGGGTCCACGGGCTGGAGGAAGCGACGGAATTCACCTATCTCCACCCCATGGTCATGCCCGATTACGAGTCGTTCCGCGACAAGATCATCTCGGCCAACGAAGAGCGTGAAGCTCGATTCACTGCGCTGGACGAGGAGATGCGTGCCCGCTTCACCCGTCTGGCCAAGCCCGCCCCCGATGGCGGTTTCGCCTTCGACCAGCCCATGCGGGTGAACCTGCTGCGCAAGGTGTAGGGGGGGCGAGACGGTCATAGCCTAGTCAAACAAAGACCCCCCGCCGGATCGCTCCGACGGGGGGCTTTGACTTGGGCCGTGCGGCGGGTCAGCCGTGCAGCGAGTGGTATCGGGCCATCAGGACGTCCTTGCTCTCGACGTCACCCTGGACGATGCAATCGGCCGGGCAGACCATCTGGCACTGAGGGCTGTCCTCGGCACCGACGCATTCGGTGCAAGCACCGGCGTTGATGAGATAAATCACGTCGCCAGCAGTGATGGCGTTGTTCGGGCACACGGAGACGCAGGCGTCACAGCTGGTGCAGTCATCGGTAATCTTCAAAGACATAGTATTTCCTCTCCTCTCTCGCGACCCCCGCGACGGGCGCACCCCGACCCCCGCGTTGACCGCGGGTGATCGGGGTGGAACCGCATATTACGCCGCTTGACCCAAGCGAGCGAGCTTTTCGTGGCGGAAGGCCCCCCACAAAGCGGCACCGATGGCTCCGGCATAGATGGAGTCAGGGTGGCTTACGGCAACCAGGTTCACCTTCTCCTGCTCGGCCGCCTCGTTCAGCGCGGCAACCAGGCCGGCATCCAGAGCCAGACCGCCGGTGACCTGGACGATACCGTCCACGGCGCCGATGGACTTCAGCAGCTTGGCCAGACGCACCGCCATGGACACGTGAATGCCCTTGAGGATGTTCGAAGCCGTGATGCCGCGCGACACCATGTTGATGACGTCGGTTTCCGCCAGCACGGCGCAGATGGACGAGACCTTTTCAGGGTCGTCGGCCTTCATGGACAGGCTGCCGATTTCGTCTTGGGCGATGCCCAGGTAACGGGCGATGTTTTCCAAGAACTGGCCCGAGCCCGAAGCGCACTGGCTGGTCATCTTGTAAGACAGCACCTTGCCCGAACCATCCATGCGGATGGCGCGGCCGTTCAGCGCCCCGATATCCAGCACGGCGCGGGCATCGGGGTTGAGGTAGAGGCCGCCACGGCCATGGGTGGTCATGGAGTAGAAGTGACCGGTGGCGAATTTCAGGTTTTCGGCATCGCCGGTGGACGCCACATAGGCGACGTCCTTGGCGTCGATGCCAGCGGTCTTCAGCATATGGTCATAGGCTTCAGTGGTCAGCTGGAAGGGGTCGCGGTTACGGATGCGCGAAGTCTCCTTGCCCAGCCATTCGACCTTGTCGCCATTGACCTTGAACACCACGGTCTTGATGCAGCCCGAGCCGATATCGACGCCGGTAGTGATGAGTTCAGACATGGGGTTTTCTCCCTTCCCGACTAGTTCACAACGGCGCGGACGGCGAAGGTAGCTCCGCCGAGAGCGCCGGTATAGATGGATTCCGGGTCGATATTGATGGTGACGTCGCCGTAGTTTTCCTTAATCAGCTTGCGCAGCTCGCGCACTGCCGCCTCGTTCTTGGCGACACCACCGGTGAAGGTGAACTGGTCCTTGACGCCACCGGCGCGGGACAAGATGGACATGGCGCGAAGGATGATGGCGCGGTGCAGACCGGCCAGGATGTCTTCACGCTTTTCGCCCAAGGCCAGACGGTCACGCAACTCGGCGCCCGCGAACACGGTGCAGGTGGAGTTGATGCGAACCGACTTGGTGGACTTCATGGCCAACGGGCCAAGCTCGTGCAGACCCATGTTCATTTCATCGGCGATATAGCCCAGATAGCGACCGCAACCAGCGGCGCAACGGTCATTCATCTGGAAGTTTTCGACGATGCCGACGGGGTCCACCTGAATGCCCTTGGTGTCCTGGCCGCCGATGTCGAGCACCGTGCGGGTTTCCGGGTACATCATATGAGCGCCCAGGCCGTGGCACAGGATCTCGGAGCGGATATGCTCCTTGGGGAAGGGCAGACGGACGCGGCCATAGCCGGTTCCGACCACATAGGTTTCTTCCAGCGGAATGGCCAAGGCGTCTTGCACCGGCTTCAAGATGGAGCTGCCGATCATGGTGCCTTTTTCCAGGGCACGGACGAACTTGCCTTCCATGTCGCCGCCCGGCGGACGGTTTTCCACTTCGATGATCGACTTGTCATAGACGTTGAGGATCAGGTCGAAGCCGAGATTGGCCTCCTTGCAGACGGCCTCGCCGTGGCTCATGAACTCGGAGCCAGCCAGATCGCGGAAGAAGTCGGACTTGCGCTTGACGCCCGGCGCGTATTGAGAGGCCGAGCTTTCACGCAGACGGCCGAATGTGCCCTCCAGAGCCTCGATCACCACCTTCTCGCGACCAGCGAAGCGCGGTCCCTTGATGTTGGTGATACAGGTGCGCTCCAGATCGTCCAGCTGTTCCAGGAACTGGACGTGGCGGAAGTTGCGCTCCAGATCGGAAATGATGTCATCCACCTTGCCCGCCACTTCCGGCACGGCGGAGAGGCCGCGACGGAACAGGGTGAGGCGGGTGTCGATCAGCGCTTCCTGCTTGGAAACGGCGGCGGCGGTGTCGTAGTTGGAGCGCGAATTGGTGATGCCGCGCCCCAAGATCTGCAGGTTCTCATCCATCACCACGGCTTTG
>JAYTWE010000355.1:0-2327 GCA_043744055.1 Magnetospirillum sp. | reverse complement strand
CGAGAAAGGCTTCCGCTTCGCCCGAATCACAGTGTAACTCCATCCCGCTGCGGCGGGCCAGAGCCACCATGGAGCGGTTTTCCGACAGACACAGGGTGTAAAGCTTCTCGGCCCGGCGATTTCGAGCAAAGGCGATGGCCTGGGTCAGCAACTCGGCCCCCACGCCCCCGGCCCGATGGTCGGAATCCACACTGATGCCGATCTCGGCCACGGCGCCGTTAATGGCCACATGGACGGCGCCAACCACCTTGTCATTCTCGACCACCGCTAGAATTAGATCATCGTCCTTGATCCCGGCCACATAAGAGTCGATCCAGGTCTCGGACGCACCGGAACTGGCAAAGCGCAGCCGTCGGTCGCGTTCCGGCAGTCGCTTCAGGTGGTCGGCATAAAGGGATCGTTCATGAGCATGGAGCTTGCGGATCAGCATGGGGAACCTCCTGGGTCAGGACCACGCTTAAGAGATAGGAGCTTTATGTTGCGACGCAACATAAAGCTTTCCTTACAGCCGCAACAGCCAGCCTCAGTCGAACAGGCTCGAGACCGAGCGTTCTTCGCTGATGCGCTGGATGGATTCGGCCATCAGCGGAGCAATGGTGAGCTGGCGGATATTATGAGCCAGCTTGACCGCCTCGGTGGCGGGAATGGAATCGGTGATGACCAATTCTTCAAGGGGCGAAGCGGTGACACGGGCGACCGCGCCCCCCGACAGCACGCCATGGGTGACGAAGGCGGAAACGGAAACCGCTCCGGCTTTCATCAACGCCTCGGCGGCATTGCACAGAGTCCCGGCGGAATCGACGATGTCGTCCACCATGATGCAGCGACGGCCATGCACATCGCCAATGATATTCATGACCTCGGACACACCGGCTTTTTCTCGGCGTTTGTCGATGATGGCCAGACCGGCATCAATGCGCCGCGCAATGGCGCGGGCACGAACCACGCCCCCCACATCGGGAGAGACCACCATGACATCGTCACCCTGATAGCGGGCGCGGATATCATTGGTGAACACCGGAGCAGCATAGAGGTTGTCCAGCGGAATATCGAAGAAGCCCTGAATCTGCCCGGAATGCAGATCCAAGGTCACCACGCGATCAGCACCGGCGGTGGTGATGAGATTGGCGACCAGCTTGGCGGAAATCGGCGAGCGTGGGCTGGATTTGCGATCCTGACGGGCATAACCGAAATACGGGATCACGGCGGTGATGCGCCGGGCTGATCCACGGCGCAGCGCGTCCAGGGTGACCAACAGCTCCATCAGATTATCATTGGCGGGATAGCAGGTGGACTGGATGACAAAGACATCCTCGCCACGGACATTCTCGTGGATTTCGACGAAGACCTCCATGTCCGAGAACCGGCGGATCACCGCATTGGTGATGGACATGGTCAGATACCCAGCGATCGCTTCCGCAAGGGGCCGATTGCTATTGCAAGCAAGGATTTTCATAGTTTGCGCCACCGGGTTCGCACGCGCCGAAGCGCTCTGAAAAATCGGCACCCGTATACCAGTCGGGAGCCTCTTCTGTAAACCGCCTTACCCTGTAAAAAAGAATTCACATGGTAAAAGAGGCAGACTCAACCATCACTTGCCAGCGGCGGCACGCAGAATTTCCATAATTCCATCGACGCCGCCAGCGGCGACATCTTTCGCCAACGAGCCCCAAGGAGCCGACAGGCGGCCCTTTGGAACGCCGCCTTGTTGCGAGGCGGTTCCCAGGCTTTCGCCATTCCGATCCATCACCGTCCACGACACCGCCAAAACCTCCTCGCCGGAATGGCCGGGAGAGAGGGTGACCTGTCCACGCACCTGGAAATCAGCACCGGACTCCACCAATTTCAGCCCGCCACCGTCCAACATTTTGCGCATGGCGGCGAACAACATGGCGTCACCGTCACCGGGCAGACCGCTGAGAGCCAGAAGCTGAACCTTCGGCATGGCCGCTTCCAAGGCCTCCATCTGCGCCTTGGTGCCGCCCGAAAGAGGAACCGACAGTTTATCGACCACCTCGGCGGCGATGATCTCCATGGTCTTGGGGGTGGAGCGAGCCCAGGTCCCGGCGGGAATGGTCTGTTCCAAACCTCCCAGCTCCTCGCCGTCGGCACGAGTCAAGTGCCAGCGCAGACGCACCGCATCAGAGCCAGTGACAAGGTCGGCCGCAATCACCCAGGCCCCCGACACCACCGGCCGGGTAGAGGCGGGAATCTCGGCTTCCAGCAAGCGGCGGACAATAACCTCGGCAAGCTGGGTTGAGCGCGGCAGATCATCCACGGGACGCACCACCACGCCACGGGCGGCGGCGGGCGCAACGGCGGGGTTC
>JAYTWE010000354.1:0-5119 GCA_043744055.1 Magnetospirillum sp. | reverse complement strand
GGCCTATCTGAAACGCAACTTCAATCCCGATCGCATCTGGTTTGCGGACGACAAGCCAAGACCGCCTATGAGAGCGGCGATCTGCGGTCCCGTCTTGCTCCGCTGCATCACGATAATGTGGATTGTGCTTTCTGGGGCTGGAACGGCGCCTGGCTCGATCCCGACTTCATGCAATGGAACCTGGAAGAATATCTCCCCGGCATCACGGTGCCGGTGATGGTGATCCAGGGCCGTAACGACGAATACGGCAGCGCGGTTCAGTACGATTCCATCAAGGCCAAGTGCGCCGGCCCGGTGGAGGTTGTGTTGCTGGACCATTGCCGTCACTCCCCCCACAAGGATCAGCCCGATGCGGTCCTTGCCGCCATCACGCGGTTTGTAGGAACCTTCCCATGATGAGACTTCAAAGCTATTTGGCCGGACGTTGGCAAGATGGAGCCGGTGCCGGAACTCAACTGAGCGATCCGGTGACCGGTGAGACTCTGGCGACGGCCTCTGGCGATGGGCTGAATATGGCCGAGGCGCTGGAGCATGGCCGCGCCAAGGGCGGTCCTGCCCTGCGAGCCCTGACCTTTGCCCAGCGTGCCGCCCTCATCAATGAGGTCGCCGCCGTACTGACCGAGAATCGCGATCGCTATAATGCCATCGCCTTGGCCAATTCCGGCAATACCGCCATGGACGCCATGCTGGACGTGGATGGCGGCATTGGAACCTTGAAATATTACGCCTCCATCGGGCGCAAGCTGGGTGAGGTTCATACTCTGGTGGAAGCCGGGGGCGATCAGTTGAGCAAGGACGAGAACTTCCGCTCGCTCCATCTGTGGACCACGGTTCATGGGGTGGCGGTTCATATCAACGCCTTCAACTTCCCCTCCTGGGGATTGTGGGAGAAGGCGGCGGTGTCGCTGCTGGCGGGGGTGCCTTTCTTGACCAAGCCCGCGACCGCGACCGCTTTGCTGGCCTATGAAATGGTCAAGGACGTCATCGCCAAGGGCGTGCTGCCCGAAGGCGCTCTGTCGCTGCTGTGCGGCGGTGGCCGTGATCTGATGGATCATCTGAAGCCGGGCGATCTGGTGGCCTTCACCGGTTCCGCCGATACGGCTTTGATGCTGCGCTCCAACCCCAATGTTCAGGCGTCCAATATCCGCTTCGCGGTGGAAGCCGACAGCTTGAATCTTTGCACTCTGGGGCCGGATGTGGCGCCGGATAGTGCGGAGTTCACCGCCTTCATCAAGGAAGTCACCCGCGAACTGACCATCAAGGCCGGGCAGAAATGCACCGCCATCCGCCGCATTTTGGTGCCGCGTGCCCGCGTGGATGGGGTGGTGGAGGCTTTGACGGCCTCTCTCGGCAAGATTCGCCAAGGCGATCCTCGTGATTCCGATAACCGCATGGGACCGCTGGTCAATACGTCTCAGCTGCAAGCGGCTTTGGACGGTCTTGCCCAGTTAAAGGCCGAGGCCCGCGTGGTGGTGGGAGGAGGAGAGGCCAAGGGCTGTTTCCTGCCGCCGACCATTCTGCTTTGCGACTCTCCCGATATCGCCAAGGCGGTTCACGAGATCGAGGTCTTCGGCCCCGTCGCCACTCTGATGCCCTATGATTCGGTGGATCAAGCCATTGCCTTGGCCCGGCGCGGCGGCGGCTCGCTTGCCGCTTCGGTGTTCTCCGGCGATGCCGATTTCACCGCCGCCTTCGTTCCCGCCATCGCTACCGCCCATGGCCGTGTCTTGGTGGTGGACGCTGTGGTCGCCGCCAGCCATACCGGTCACGGTGTGGTGATGCCGCAATGCATTCATGGCGGTCCCGGCCGAGCCGGTGGCGGCGAGGAATTGGGAGGGTTGCGAGGCTTGCGCTTTTACATGCAGCGCACCGCCATTCAGGGCAACAAGGCGACCTTGGAAGCTTTGACGGCCAAGTCGGCTTCGGTATCGCTATAAAGATAACAACGCCTCCGAACCTTGCGGTTCGGAGGCGTCTTTCGTCAGAGATAATCAGAGCTTGGCGATTGCGATGGCGGCTTCGTAATTGGGCTCGTCCGCCACTTCGGACACCAGCTGGGTATAGGCGACCTTGCCATCCTTGATGACCACGACGGCGCGGGCCAGCAGACCGGCCAGCGGGCCGTCCACGATCTTGACGCCATAGCGTTCGCCGAAGCTTTTGTCGCGCATGTCGGAAACCGACTGGACGCGCTCCAGGCCTTCCGCGCCGCAAAAGCGCTTATGGGCGAAGGGCAGATCGGCGGAGGCGCACAGCACCGCCACATTGCCCAGCTTATCCAGCTCGGCGTTGAAGCGACGAACCGAAGCGGCGCAGGTGGGGGTGTCGATGCTGGGGAAAATGTTCAGAACGACGGTCTTGCCGGCAACGGAGGCCAAGCTGACATCGGCCAGATCGACGCCGGTCAAGCTGAAGGCCGGGGCGGCGGTTCCGACGGCGGGCAAGTTGCCGTTGGTGTTGATGGGATTGCCTTTGAGGGTGATGGTGGCCATGGGTCGAGCCTCTGAATTGGAGAATTGCAAGGGCTAGACTTTGCCTCAAGCGATCAGGTGAGGCAAGAGAGCGACAAGCTTATTCAATCTGCCGCTTTTCTGGCTGCCGCTTCATGGCCGCCGCTTCATGGCGGACCAGACGATCCAGGCGGTGATGGGGGGGGCGCAGATCAGGAGGATACGGTTCAGCGCCACGGCAAAGCCCCAGCGCTCGCCGTCCAGCAGCATGCGCTGCTTGCACTCGTATCGCTTCTGGAAGCTGCCCTCACACGCTTTCATGCGCTCTTGCATAGCCTTGGAGGTGTGATTTTCCGTGATCTCTTCAGGCACATCGCCGAAGAAAGCCCAACTGGAGAAGCCAATCCAGATAAGGCAGACGATGGTGACAAGTATATCGCCGATTCGGCGTCTGCGGCGCGGGTCGGACAAGCCTTCGGGGAAGTATACTGACATCGGAGGCATTAGCTCGGTTCCTGAGGAACTGAAAACTATATCCACTCGGGGTTAAGGGAGGATTAAGTTTGTTTCTGCGCTATAGCACCGCATTGCATTTGTTTGATATGAAGATGTCCGACGTATTTTGTCACATTTCATTGGAGCGTCGATGCGATCTCGTACTCGGATTGTCACCCGTTTGACGGTTGGTTTCGCCGCCGTTTTATTGCTGACGGCGATCATGGCCGTTATGGCCGTGCGCACCATGTCTGTCATGGCGGAGATGGCGGCGGATCTTTACGCGCATCCCTTTGCCGTGACCAATGCGGTGATGCAGGTTCGCAGCAATGTCAACGCCATGCGGGCCGACATGCTGACCTTGATGCGGGCCGAGAATCAATCCGAGGTGGATCGCATCGCCGGATTGGTGGCCGTGGCCGATGCCGAGGTTCATACCAATCTGGATGTCATCCGGCGGCAATATCTGGGGAATCCCGATGATGTGGCGCTGTTGAGCGAGTCTTTGGCCCGTTGGAAGGTCACGCGTGAGCGCAATATCACCCTGGCGCGAGACGGTCGTTTCGACGAGGCCTTAGCCAATGCCCGCAAGGAGGGGGCGCCGCAATACATGGGATTGCGGCGCGATCTGGAAGAGATTTACGCTTTCGCCCTGGCCAAGGCGGGCGAGTTCAATGACCGCATCGAGAGCGAGCGGAAGATCGCGCTACGCCATATCGCCTTGACTCTGGCGGGGTTGCTGACCCTGGGGCTGGTGACAGCCAATCTGATCACGCGCTCCATCGTGGCCCCTTTGCAGCAATTGAGACTCTGTATGGCTCAGTTGGCCGATGGCGATCTGGAGGTCGAAATTCCCAACCGTGATGGGAAGAATGAAGAGGCCGAGATGGGCCGCGCCGTCCAGGTGTTCAAGGAATCCGCACAGCGCATTGCCCGGCAAGGATGGGTCAAGGATGGCCTCTCGTCTTTGACCGTAACGCTCCAGACGGCCGAGACCGCAGCTCAATTCGGCCAGGCGGCGCTGGATGTGCTGGTTCCGTTGATGGGAGCGGGATTGGGTCTGCTGCATGTTCGCCGTGATGGCGACGAGTATTTCCATTTGGTCGCCGGATGGGGAGTCAACCATGCCCCGGCTCAGTTCAAGCCGGGCGAGGGATTGGCGGGCCAAAGCGCCGCATCGGGCAGAACCATCGTGATGGAGAATCTGCCCGACGATTATATTCGGATCGGCTCCGGTCTGGGGCAGGCCTTGCCGAAAGTGGCTTTGGCGGCCTCCATCGTCATGCGGGGGCGGGTCTTGGCCGTGCTGGAACTGGCCTCCTTCACTGAATTTTCCGAAGTGCAGCAAAGCCTTCTGGCTGAAGCTCTGCCCGTTCTTGCTTTGAATCTGGAAATCCTGGAACGCAATCAGCGGACCCGTGAATTGCTGATTCAGACCCAGGACCAAGCCGCCGAGCTGCGCAGCTCGGAAGAGGAATTGCGATCCCAGAGCGACGCTATTCAAAGCACCAATGAAGAGTTGAGGGCCTCGGAAGAGGAGTTGCGTATGCAGCAAGAGGCCTTGCAAGCCGCCAATGAGGAGCTTCGCCTGAAGGGCGATGCCCTGGAAGAGCGCGGCGAAGCCTTGGAAGCCGCCCGAGTCGAGGCTGATCGTCGTGCGGTGGAGCTGGATCAGGCCAGCCGATATAAATCCGAGTTCCTCGCCAATATGAGCCACGAGCTGCGCACTCCGCTTAACAGCCTCTTGATCCTGTCCAAGAGTCTGGCTGAGAACGACGAGGGCAATCTGAGCGAGGATCAGCAGGAATCGGCCAAGGTTGTGTTTGAAAGCGGTCGTTCTCTGCTGGTTCTTATTAATGATATTTTAGACCTCTCGAAGGTCGAGGCCGGGAAGATGACCATCTCGGCGACGGATATCGCTTTGGACAGTTTGGCTTCGGGGATTCGTCGCCGGTTTCTGCCGGTGGCCGATGATAAGGGGCTGGGGCTGACCATTGAGCTGGCCGAGGATTTGCCCGCCGAGCTGCGAGGCGATCGCGGCAAGATCGAGCAGATCGTCAATAATCTGGTGGGCAATGCCCTGAAGTTTACCGGCCAAGGCCAGGTCTTGGTGCGTCTCGCTCATCCAGGGGCGTCTGATCTGGCCTCGGTGATCCCTGGGGGCGCGCCTGGGG
>JAYTWE010000353.1:0-4407 GCA_043744055.1 Magnetospirillum sp. | reverse complement strand
AGAGCCAGTTGGCCCAGTCGGGTTCAACCCTCCAGGCCACCACGGCCAATGCGATAGTTGATACCGACTTCACCGGTTTCTCCAGCGCCGATACCGTGGCTCTCTATACCGGGGCGGGGACGCAGAGCGTGACCTTGGGAACAGTGAGTGACGCCTTGGGCATCACTCATGTGGATGCCCACCTGACCACCGGGGCGGTCCTGATGGACGGCCATGCCAGCAGCCTCAACATCACCGCCACCGCGGGCAGCGGTGTTGATACCTTCATCGCCGGATCGGGAACCAATCACGCCATTGTCGATGGAGTCGACTGGGCTATTACCGGCGGCACGGGCAGCGAACTATTCTCGCTCTCCACTGCGGACCTGCCCTCCGCCACCCTGGCGGGTAATTCCTCCACCAACAATATCCTGGTCTTCAACAATGCCGGGACAGTGAATGATGCTGCCTTCACCAATGTTAGCTATGTCAGCGTAATCGGTGCCCATGACGGCAATACCATCAATCTGGGAAGCTTTAGCGATGCGGCCGGAATCACAGCTGTCGACGCCAGCCATACGACCGGCGCGGTGACGGTGGACGTGACCGGAACATCCGGTTTCATGGCCCTCAAGGCGGGAACCGGAATTGATGTCTTCATCGGCAGTTCCAATGCCGGAAGCAATAACGCCATGTATGTCGAATCAACCTATATGGCGCAGGATTATTTCACCGGTGGCTCCGGTTTCAACAATATCGTCTTCACCGATACCGGTTCCGCCACCATCAGCGACGCCGCCTTCACCCATGTCACCAACGTCGCCAACGCCCAATTCTCCAGCGGCGGGACCTTGATCCTGGACAGCTACTCCCAAGCGGCTGGACTCAACAATATCAGCGCCTCCGGGGCGGGGAGCGTGATTGATGCCTCGGCACGAACCGACGCCGTCGCCCTCTCCGGCTGGACCGATAGCCAGACCTTCATGGGCGGCAGCGGTGATGACACCATTTACGGCGATGCCGGAGCCGACACCCTGTTCGGTGGAATCGGAGCCGACAATCTGACCGGCGGCGCCGACAGCGATACCTTTGTCTACACGGCCTCGGCCCAGTCCAATGACCCCGGAGGAACCCGCGACACCATCACGGACTTCACCACCGGGACCGACCATATCAAGATTTCCCTAAGCGGGACCCATGTGGATGTGTCGGGGTTCGAGGTCACGGGCGGCTATAATTTCGGACAGAACTCACTGACCGGCGGATCAGCCCGCACCGGCGGCGTGATCGGCGACGGCTTCTATGCCACCGGCAGTGACAACTCCCTCTACATTTATGTGGGCAGCACGAGTTCAAATATTGGAACCGGAATAGGAGAAGATGGCGGATACGTCATCTCCAGCGCCAGTACGATCAACGCCGCGGATCTGCAATTCGTCATCACCGGCACCGCTGGCAACGACACGCTGGTCGGCGGAGCCGGGGCCGACACATTCACGGGCGGGACCGGCACCGATTCCGTAACCGGCGGTCTTGGGGCGGATCTGTTCATGGCCACCCGCCTCAGCAGCACCGCCACCATCACCGATTTCGATACGGTGAACGATGCCATCGGTCTGTCCAACGCCCAGTTCTCCCTTGGGAGCAGCGGCACCTTGGCGGCGACCAGCTACGCCGAAAGCGCCACCGCCATTTCGGGAACGGCAGCGGATTACGGCGGCGGCAATACCGGTGGGGGCATCATCGCCATTCAGAACGGCAGCAATGTGGAAGTCTGGCACACCGACGCCCTCGAGGCGGCCACCACAGCCAATTCCCATCAGGTGGCCACCTTGAACGCCGTCAACACCACAGCCCTGGACAACACCCAGTTCCATCTGGCGGTTTAGAGCGCGTTAACATCCAGCACCTCTCCCTCCCCCAGCTTTGCTGGGGGAGGGTTGGGGAGGGGGCATCCGGCTAAGGCCCCCCTCCCGACCTCCCCCCGGCAAGCCGAGGGGAGGAGAAAAAGGCCTCTATAACCTGAACATCAACGCCCCCTAAGCCGTCTTCTTCAGGTCCCCACGCAGGACGCGACCAGCATGCACCGCCTTGGCCATGATAACGATCATGTCCACCACATCTTCGAAATCATCCATCCGGTCGGTATTGATGGTGATATCGAATTCGTTGGCGTCGGACAGGCGGGACTGGAAGACATCCCAGACGAACTTGCCGCGCCGGTGATTGACATCCTTGGCCTCGGCCAGCAGTTCAACTTCACGCCCTTGACCACCGGCAGCCAACCGCTTGGCGCAGACCTCTGGCGTTCCGGCGATGCGAACCCGCAAGGCGCATTCATCGGCTAAGATCACATGAGCCCCGCGCCCGACGATGACGCCGCCCAGACGTCCCAGGCTCATCACCACCTTGACCAGCGTATCGCGATAGGTATCCGGGCCGATATCCTTGCCCGAGAACATGCGGTAGAGCCACATATCCTTGGCATGGCCAAAGCCTTCGTCCAACAGACGGATGATGGCGGGGTCGTCATGAAGACGGGCAGCCACCTGACGCAGCAGGTCTTCATCATACAAAGGAAGGTTAAGCCGCTGACACAGGCGAGTGGCGATCACATCGCCGCCCGACCCCAGATCACGCGACAAGGTTATGACCGGCTGACGTGGGCGCGGATGCTCGCCGTGACGCGGAGCCGCAGCCACTTCGGCCATGGAGGATATGACGGTAAGGATATTCATGGTCATGGCGCTCTCCCGTTGGATGCCGCCCTATGACACTATGATACGCTTGGCTGGCACGAGCCGCCATCCCCTAGGACAGCAGCCCGGCCCTGACAAAAACGCTCTAAATCCGATAGCCGAAGCGCAGACCGCCCCAATGACGCCCCTGCACGAAGATGGGGGCTGAAACATCCTTCATCATGACGTATTTGCCGCCGCCCATGTCGCGGCGATAGGTCTGGAGCAGGAATGGCTTGGTGTTGCGTCCGGCGCCAAGGCCGGTACGGTCGTTGAACATCCGCCGATTACGGCAGTTGGCATTGTTCCACACCGGGTCCGATCCCTGGGGCTGGGACACCTTGTTGATGTGAGTGCCGATATAGCCGTTACGATCACAGGCGACGCAGAAAGCCACCTTCTCGTCAAAGGTCAGATTGGGTTCTTGGAACTGGGGCAGAACCTGATCGGTGAAGTTCACCCACTTGGTCATGTGCTGCAACGGATTGCTGCCCGGAATCGGCTGATAATCCTCATCAAACAGATCAGCCATGGTGATACGACCTTTGGCGACCGCGTCCTCGAAGGCTTCCGAAATCCTTTTGGCGGTGTCTTGAGCCGTATTGAGAAAGGGAGTGTCGGACGTATGAAAGCCGGACGCCGCGATATAGCACATAAGCTCTTCAGAGCTTCCCAACAGCGAGGTGATCCGCTCGTCCGCCTTCAACAGGCTTTCGGTGGTCATGGCGACGCCTTCGAAGAACTTGTCGATCTCGCCCATCACCTCTTGGCACTGGGTCAAAGACTGAGATGCCGCCTGGGAAATATCGCCCACTTTGCTTTCCACCGAATCGATGGCTTGGCCGAAGACCGAGACGGCATTGTTGATGACGCCCACTCCGGCACCAACGGAATCCGCCATCTTCAAAGTGTCGGTCGAGGTCTCGATCAAGGTGGTCACGGAACCGGACAGGTTCTGCACGGTATGGTCGATGCCGGTGGTGACGTCGGCGGTCTGACGCGCCAAGGTCTTAACCTCGGTGGCGACCACGGCGAAGCCCTTCCCCGCATCACCCGCGCGCGCGGCTTCAATCGTAGCGTTCAACGCCAGCAGATTGGTTTGGCGAGCGATTTTCTGAATATTGCGCGACATGGAGCTGACTTCGCCCAGTGCGCCTTCCAGGCCCTCCAACTGATGTTCAATGGTCTGGACTGCCCCAACCAGGCTGTTAACGCCGGACAAAGCCTCATCAATGATCCGCAGCGAATCAGCGGATTGCTGCCCCGCCTGCAGGGTCAATGTTCTGGTTTCCTGCCCCGCGTTATTAATCAGGCCGATCGTATCGGCCATGGCATGGGCCACGGACTTCAAATGTGAGAATAGTTGTTCTTGATGCTTTACGAAGCGCGTCAGGCCTTCCATGGTGCCTGCGATATCGGCAACCTCAAGGCTGAACCCGTCGATTTTCTTCAAGACCTCCGTCGCGAAGAAGTCAGCCCTCTCCTGCGACGCGGCTTCACCGCCGTCACGATCCGCCATACTTATTGTCTCCCTGGACATCTGATTTTGCGCTGACACTTCTTTTCGAGTGTCTTTGTTCCCACTAGGCAATAAACCTCATCGCCACGTCAAACGTCAATGGGCATTGGGGATAGTCGGCAGAGAAAGCCCTCATCCTTTGGGTCGGCTTTCCCCCTCCCCATACGGATG
>JAYTWE010000352.1:0-2417 GCA_043744055.1 Magnetospirillum sp. | reverse complement strand
CTGGTAGGCCATGATATGGCGCGAATAGAGCCTAACGCCAGTATATCCGCAGGTATGGCTATGCTTAATCGCCTATGGCTCTCGTCATTTATGATCGTTATTCTATTCGCGTCGCAGCATTTGGGGTGCCGGCGGTTTGTCAATGATAGGGCAGGGAGCGTGGGCTCGACCGCCTGCGGCGCACGAGTATGAGTAATTCCGGTGAGGGACTGAAGGATGGCGTGAAAACGCCGATCCTCAGTATCGCATCCCTCTCCACATTAAAGAGCAACTTGTTCGACCTCACCATGGGGTCCTTGTTCCTCAATATCCTGGGCCTGGCGCTTCCCATGGCGTTGCTGCAGGTCTATGACCGGATTTTGCCCAATAAATCTGTTGGCACCATGGTGCTGCTGATGGGGGGCGTACTCGGCGCACTTTTAATTGAATCCACCTTGAATTTCTGCCGCTCCTACATCACCGGTTGGGTGGGGGCCAAGTTTGAGCATAAGGCTGGCTGTACCGCGCTGGATCATCTGGTCATGGCTGGCATCGACGACTTCGAGAAAGACGGGTCTGGAGCGCATCTGGAACGAATGGGCTCCCTGTCAACGGTCCGTGAATTTTATGCGGGTCAGGCCATGTTGACCTTGCTGGATCTTCCCTTCGCCGTTCTATATCTCAGCCTCGTCGCCATGATGGGCGGCATGCTCGTTCTTGTCCCGATCACTTTGCTGGTAACTTTTGCCGTTACCGCCGTACTGATCGGAACCAAGCTGCGCGGTTCATTGCAAAAGCGCATGACCGCCGATGACCGTCGTTTCAACTTCATCATCGAAGTTCTCGGCGGTATTCACAGCGTTAAGGCTTTCTCCATGGAAGCTCAGATGGTTCGCCGCTATGAACGTCTGCAAGAGGCTTGTGCCGAGGGCGCCTATCGGGTCGCCTTGCATAGCTCAACCGCCATGGGCGTTTCTTCGTTCTTCTCTCAGGCCACCACGATCTGCGTCGCTATGGTGGGGGCCTTGGTGGTCATGAACGGGGAAATGACCACCGGTGGATTGGCCGCTTGCTCCATGCTGGCCGGACGCGCCATGAGCCCGCTGCAAAAAGCGCTTGGAGTGTGGACCCGGTTCCAATCCTTCATGTTGGCACGCCATCGCCTGACCGAATTGTTCACCTTGAAGCCGGAAGCCCCCAAGGGCCTTCCCAAGGTCGGACAAATAAAGGGAGCCCTTGAACTGGAGAATGTCAGCTTCCGCTACGGCGAGAAACTGCCATTCGTCATCAAGGAGGCCAACATCGCCATTCGGGAAGGGGAATGCATCGTTATTTCCGCCGGTAACGGTGCGGGGAAAACGACGTTGTTGACCTTGTTGCAAGGGACTTTGCGTCCGACCATAGGAAGATTGCTGGTGGATGGGCAGCCTTCCACTCATTATGAACCCCAAAGCCTTCGCGATCAGATCGCCTATTTGCCTCAGGCTGGTGAGCTGTTTCAAGGCACTATCTTGCAAAACATGACCATGTTCCGTAAGCAATTCGACGATGTCGCGGTAGAAACCGCAGCATTGCTTGGTCTGGATGAAGTGGTTGCCACCATGGCCTTGGGCTTTGACACTCCGGTCGGCGATGGCGCTTACGACTCTCTCCCCCGTGGCATCAAGCAGCGCATCGCCATTGCTCGGGCCTTGGTTAATAATCCCCGCATTGTGCTGTTCGACGAGGCCAATACGGCCGTGGACACCACCGGGGATAACTTCCTCCGAGTCTGGCTGGAACGTGCCAAGGGAAAGCGCAGCTTGGTTCTGGTGACCGCCCGGCCGTCATTGGCCAAGATGGCCGACAGGGTATTTGAACTGGATCATGGCGTTCTCACCTTGAAGCCGCCGCGCGATGATCGCGGATCATCTTTCTCGCCGCAAGCAAACATGCCCCCCGGCTTGTTGCCGCAAGGAGGCCCGGCGTGAACAATATCATTGCCGCAACCAATCAGCCGACCAGACCAAACCTGAAGGCTATCGAGCAATACGAAACTCAGCTGGCCCAAAATGCCTTGGGCGGGTTCTCGGCAGCATCCGATCTGGCCGCATGTCTGCTGCCGCTCTTGAAGTCCTTGGGCTGGAAAGGCGATCCACGTCACGTGGCGGAATCATTGCCGCATTTTGCCAATGATTTGGATTTGACCGGTCTGCGGAATGTGATGGCGACCCTGAATTTCTCCAGTCGGCCCGAGAAACTGGATCTTGAAAACATTGATGCCCGTCTGTTGCCCTGTTTGTTTCTTCCCGACAATGAACCCGCCATGGTCATCAAATCCCTCAACGAGGATGGTGAGGCCGAAGTCTTTGACAGCGCCGAGGGAGCCAGCAGAAGCCTCGACATCGCCACCCTCAAGGGAACCGCTTACTTTTTCACCAATCAGGGGGGGGATGCTG
>JAYTWE010000351.1:0-2496 GCA_043744055.1 Magnetospirillum sp. | reverse complement strand
GCCATGGTCTGCGCCGATTGGATGAAGCCTTTGCAGCGTTCCGTGAATTTCTCGAAATCCATATTTGCCCTCGTTCATGAGCGGCGGGAGGCAGACCCCATCTTGGCTGCCAGCCTCCCCGTCGGGGTGTCGCAGATTGATATGGCGTGAAATTCAAGACCTGCAAGCGTGATAAGCAAGACAGTCCGAACCAACGAAGGACGGTCACGCTCCACAAAGAATTGCACAAAGATCAAATACCGCAATATTTTTATGGTTACGCCGTGGGATGATAGCAGCCTCCCCCAATACGATAAGCTCATGACAACGGACAGAACAACAAAGACCATAAAGTTATATCTGACATTCTGGGCGTTTACTTTCGTATGTGGCCATTATCTGCTGTTTCACTCCTCTATTTTCAGATAGATTCCGGCTGCCCTGTTCTCGTCGTCTCAAGAGACGCTTGTTCAGCCGCCACCATCTTGGGGGAGCGCATCATGGCCAGTTCCAGAAATTGCTGCGATTGCAACGCCTGGGCTTCACGGCAACGCCAGCCGCTCCGCGAAGTCTTGGGGGAAACCTGCCCATTCCCGCAATTGGCCAATCGCTTCACCTTGACGCGCGGGCAAAGCCTCTATCACCAGGGAGACCGGCTTAGTGGCGTCTACAGCCTGGCGTCCGGCATGATCGCCTTAGAGCGAGTGGACGAAGACGGCAGCTTAACCATTTTGAAAATTCTTCAACCCGGAGCGTTCTTTCCCTGCGCCAATATGCTGGGTGAGGCCCCCCACGAGACATCGGCCCGCGCCCTGACCGACGTGACCGGGTGCCTTGTCCCGGTGGAGCGCCTGACCGCCGCCCTGCGGGAAGACCCCGCCATCACCATGGCGCTGCTGCGGCTGAGTTCGGCCGAGATCAGAGAAAACGAAGGCACCATCTTCCGCCTGTGCAGTACCGATCTGCCGGAACGGGTCCTGGCGGCTCTGATGACCCTGGCCGACGAGATGGGTGCCCGCGAGGCCAATGGCGACATTACCGTCACCTTGCCCATTTCCTGGCGCGACATGGCCGCCATGGTCGGGACCGGCCCCGAGGTGATTTCCCGGTTGTTACGCCGGCTCTCCAACGCTGGGCGGATTTCTTTCCAAGGCAGGAAAGTCACGCTTCACCCACCAGCCATCAAGGAACCCGCACGGAACTACTGTTAAGATTTCCCTGCGGAGGCGGGGGGGAAGACAACCCGAAACACCGAACCCTCTCCAAGCACGGACTCCACCGAGATGGTGCCGCCGTGGTGTTCGACGACCTTCTTGCAAATGGCAAGTCCGATCCCGGTTCCCTCGTATTCGCCACGGCGATGCAGACGCTGGAATATCTGGAAGATCCTGTCGAAATACTGGGACTCCATGCCAATGCCGTTGTCGCGGACGCTGATTTCCCAGCCACCATCCAAACGCTGGGCATCAAGGGCAATGAGCGGCTGGCGATCAGGATCACGATATTTCACCGCATTACCGATCAGGTTCTGAAACAACCGAACCAGTTCATCATCGTCCCCCCACACCACCGGCAAGGACTCGGCCGGGCGGACTATCTCGGCTCCGGCCTCCTCGATCTTGACCGACAACGCCCGCACGGCCCGGTCGATCACCTTATCCAAAGAGACTTCCGCCATGGGCTTGGTGATACGGCCGATCCGGGAATATTCAAGCAGGTCCAGCACCAACCGATCCATGCGCCGCGCCCCATCCCTGGCAAAGGCGATGAACTCGCGGGCCTGTTCGTCCAACTGAGCACCATAGCGCCGCTCCAGCAAATCCACATAGGAGCTGACCATGCGGAGCGGCTCGCGCAGATCATGCGAAGCCACATAGGCGAATTGCTCCAATTCCGTATTGGAGCGAACCAGTTCATCGGCCTTGGCCTGGAGGGCAAGTTCCGCCGCTCTGCGGTCCGTGATGTCCTTGATGGTTCCCACCAGACGGATCGGATGACCGGCTCCGTCTCGCTCCACCCGCCCTCGACCATCGACCCAGCGGCTGGCTCCGTCGCAATGGCGAAGGACCTGATATTCGCGGTCAAAGTCATGTTCGCCCGATAGAATTCCCCCCAGATACTCGGCCAGCTCCCCACGCATGTTGGGCGAGACCAGCCTCAACCAGCCTTCTCCCGTGCGGTCGTAACTGGAGTCAATACCGAGAATCTCATCGAGAATCGGTGAGCTTTCCCAGCGATCGGCCACCATGTCGAACACATAATAGCCCAGCTTCGCCACGGACTGGGCCTGAAGCAGATTGGCCTCACTGACCTTCAGCCGGGCCACCGCCTCGCTCTCGGCGTGATAGCGCCGCAACAGCAGGACGAACAGCGCGGTCAGGGCCGCCATGCCGCCGCCGATCACCGCAGCCATCCGAATAGTCTGTTGCCGCCACGGAGCCAAAACCCGATCAAGGGGAATGGCCGCCAGGGTTATCAGATCATAAGTCTTCACCCGCCGGAAACTGGTGACCCGTT
>JAYTWE010000350.1:0-1573 GCA_043744055.1 Magnetospirillum sp. | reverse complement strand
CATTAACCAGAATGCCGAACTTCATGTCCTGGCCTCCTAGAAGTGCAAGTGTGCCGAAGCGTTGAGATTGGCGCGGCCACCACGCCACGTATCCACGTGGTACTTGGTGAACGGCAGTTCGGTCATTTCAAAGAAGCGCGGCCAGCCGATCCGCTCGATCCACTCGCCCATGCGCTCCCACGGGCGGGCATCGGCCTTGTAGGTGGCCAGGATCTTCTTGACCACTTCGGCCACTTCCGGCCAGCGCGGCGCGTTATTGGGCAGACCGGCCGCCACCAGCTTGTGGAACATGGGCTTGGAGCGGGTGGAGGAATGCTTGCCGCCGACCCAGATGGCGATCTTGGAATGGACAGGGTCGTTGATCTGCATGGGCGGGCAGGGCGGATAGCAGGCACCGCAGCACACGCATTTCTTCTCGTCCACTTCCAGGGACGGCTTGCCGTCCACCAGGGCCGGGCGGATGGCCGCCACCGGGCAGCGGGCGATAACGGCGGGGCGTTCGCAGACGCCCGCCACCAAGGCGTGGTTGATGACCGGTGGCTTGGTGTGTTGGACATTGATGGCGATATCGCCCTGGCCGCCGCAATTGATCTGGCAGCAGCTGGTGGTGATCTTGACCCGGTTGGGCATCTCTTCGGATTTGAACTCGCCCACCAGCTCGTCCATCAGCGCCTTGACCACGCCCGATGCGTCGGTGCCGGGAATATCGCAATGGAGCCAGCCTTGGGTATGGCTGATGAAGCCCACCGAATTGCCGGTCCCGCCCACTGGGAAGCCAGCGGCTTCCAGGGCGTCGATCAGCGGCTGCACATTCTTTTCGTCGGGGGTTATGAACTCCACCGAGGAGCGGATGGTGAAGCGGATATGGCCATCGCAGAATTTGTCGGCGATATCGCACAGGGTGCGGATGGTGAACACATCCATCTGACGCTGGGTGCCCGCCTTGACGGTATAGACCGCTTCTCCGGTATCGGACACGTGGCGGAGCACGCCGGGCTGGGGCCGGTCGTGCCACGCCCATTTGCCGTAATTACGGATCAGGGCCGGATGCATGAACTGCTTGGAATCCGGGACACCGCATTCAACGGGACGACGAAGTTCGCTCATGACGTCTCTCTCCTACTCGGCCGCGCTGGACTTGGCGTCGTTCCACTTGCGCACTTCTTCGTCCCAGCCGTCGGTACGGACATAGGAATTGGTGCGCGGCTGGCTGATCATGTTGACGTCGAGCGGCAATTCGAGACCTTCCAGGTAATTGGCCAGTCCGATGCGCTCGATCATTTCGCCGGTGCGCTCGTGCTCCAGGGCGTTATCGGCGAAGAAGTCCAGCATGCGGTGGGCAAGGTCCACCAGCTTGGCGTAATCCTCCTCGGTCTCCAGCTTCATGAAGGGGACCAGGACGGTGCCCATCAGATCGCCGATCTTTAAGGTGCGCTTGCCGCCCACCAAGATGCAGATGCCGCGATCCTTGCCGGGTTTCAGGGCCTTGGTGCAGACATTGATGCAGTGCATGCAGCGCACGCAGGATTTGTTGTCCACGTCCAAGGTGTCGTCGTCGTTCAGCCCCAGGGCC
>JAYTWE010000349.1:0-2082 GCA_043744055.1 Magnetospirillum sp. | reverse complement strand
GGTCTTCAGCTTGGCGGCCAACGGCAGCTTACCGTCACGACCGAATTCCAGCCAACCCTCCGCCATGGCGCGTTTGTGGGAGACGGCCAGATCGAAGCCTTTGAAAGCCAGGGGACCAAGGTCTAGCCGCCCGTCCGCCCGTCCCGCCAAGCTTGCTCTGTCTTTGGCAGGGGCCAGATCAAGGCGGCCGTGCCAGGCCAGGGTTTCAGGGTTCGCTTCGATTCCAGCGATTACGATCTTGGCTCCGACCACGTCCAGAGCGCCTTGCCAGCTCAACGTTCCGTCCCAGCCCAGTTTGGCGGCATCGAGTTTGAGCGAGGAGACGGAGACCGAGCCGTCGGGATGGCTTCCGCTCAAGGTCTTGGCGTCTAATTTGGCGGTCAGGTCCAACCGCTGCCCATCCCAGGATAATTTAGGTAAGTCCAACCGCAATGCCGCCACTGTGACACCGATGGGTGACGCCAAGCTGGCATCCGCCAGATCCAGCTTACCCGATCCCCCGATCTCCATACCCTTGGGGCGCATGACTCCGTCCACGGTTAAGGACATATTCGCCTGACCGGTCAGGCCGCCCAACCCGGCCTTGGCGGCAACACTATTTACGCTTTTAAGATCGAGACCGCGCAGATCGGCTTCCAGTGAGAAACTGGGCTCGGCGGCGAAGGGCAGGACCTTGCCGGTCATGGCGATCGCCGCACCGTTCAGCGAGCCTTGCAAATGGACGGTTACCGGTTGGGCTGGGTCGTGGCTGTGCAGACTTTCCACCACCATTTTGGTGACCGCCATATGGGTGGTGAGGTCGCCATCGGTCAGTTGAAGACGACTATCGGTCAGTTCCAAACTGGCGATGTCGAAGCCCCAGGGCGTTGAGCCGCTGACGGGTTCGGCTGGGCTTTCGGTGACGGCCAGGGGGAGGCCGTCGATGATGAACCCTTTGCCGTCGGGGCGACGGGTGACATGAATCTCGACGCCTTCCAGCGCCACCCGGTCGATAACCAGGCGTTTGCGGAGCAGGGGCGCCCAGCGAAAGCGCAAGGTGAAATCCTTGATTCCAAGGGTGGCTCCCTGGGGTGGGCGGGCCACCATCTTGCGTACCACCAGATTGCCCTGGAACAAGGACAGGTCAGTATCAGAAACGCTGACCTCCACCATACCCATGCCGCGCAAGGCCTTGACCAGTCCCCAGCGCAGACCGAGATCCGGCAATATGGTGCCCGTCAGTGTCAGCGTCAGTCCGATTGCGATCAGCATTGCCGCCAGAACATGGCGCCGCCTGATTTCCCAACCGAACAGATGTTTGCCAACAAGCACGACGGATTCGTCTCCTTATCCTTGTGATATTCGGTCAAAAGACGCCGTTTGGACAAGGGGGGATTCACCAAACCATCACGAAGAGGGGTGTGGATTAAGATCTACGAATACTATATTTTGTGATGACCCATAATAGGGGGAAGCGATTGGTCATGTTCGACAGTCATCCTGCCTTGGTGCTGAACGCCGATTTCAGGCCTCTCAGCTATTTCCCTCTGTCCTTGTGGTCCTGGCAGGAGACCATCAAGGCGGTGGTTTCCGATCGAGTTGCTGTTGTTTCCGAATATGACCGGCTGATTCACTCCCCTCGCCTGACCATGCGGTTGCCCAGCGTCATATCGTTGAAGGATTATGTGCCGACGGCGCGGCGTCCTGCTTTTACCCGGTTCAACGTCTTCTTGCGGGACCGCTTCACCTGCCAGTATTGCAGCAGACCTTTTCCCACCCATGACCTGACGTTCGATCACGTGATCCCACGATCAAAGGGGGGGGAACACCACTTGGGGCAATGTGGTTACCGCTTGCTCGCCGTGCAATCTGCGCAAGGGAAGCCGTTTGGTGCGAGACGCCGGGATGGTTCTGTTGAGCCGACCGGATCAGCCTTCAACTTATGAATTACAGGAAAACGGCCGGGCTTTCCCGCCCAACTACCTGCATCAATCCTGGCGCGATTTTCTGTACTGGGATAGCGAGCTGGAGCCGTTCTGAGTCTTATACTCAGTTCACGTGAGAACCCGAAAGAACAAAGGGCTCTGCCCTTCACCCGCAAGG
>JAYTWE010000348.1:0-8227 GCA_043744055.1 Magnetospirillum sp. | reverse complement strand
GCCGAGGCAAGCTTGCGGGCTGCCAATGCCGATATCGCCGTGGCGCGGGCGGCGTGGTTTCCCAGTATCAGTCTGACCGGCCAAGGCGGTTTCCAAAGTCTGGACTTCGCCAAGATGATGACCCATAGCAGTCTGCTGTGGTCGGTGGCCTCATCCTTGACTCAGCCCATCTTCGACGGTGGCAAGATATCGGGCAATGTGGACCAGAAACGGGCTCGCCAGGATGAATTGGTCCAGACCTACCGCAAAGCAGTGGCTTCAGCCTTTTCGGATGTGGAGAACGCCCTGATCGCGGTGGAAAAAACCACCGAGGAAGTGGACGCCCAGAAAGTATCAGAGGCTACGGCGCGTCGCGCCTTTGAAATCGCTCAATCTTTGCTGGTCGGTGGAACGGTGGATATCACCACCGTCCTCAATACTCAAAAGACCCTGTTCACGGCCCAGGATTCCTTGGCCCAGGCGCGGCTGTTGCAGCTTCAGGCTACGGTCGGCCTGTTCAAGGCCATGGGGGGGGGCTGGGCGGGGAATTAATCGAGCAAGTCGATTACACAAACAAAATTATCTCATTTCACTCGATGAGTTATTTTCGGTAGTGTCTGTCCATCGGATCAACCCAAGGAGACACACCCATGGCACACGACAGCGCATCACCCACCATCAAAAACCTGGAATCCGCTTTCGCTGGCGAGTCCATGGCCAACCGCAAATATCTCTACTTCGCCCGCCGGGCGCGGGAGCTTGGGGCCATCGAGGTGGCCGAGGTGTTCGAGCGTACCGCCGAGCAGGAGACCATGCACGCCTTCGGACATCTTGAACTGCTCTATCCCAAGGCCGACCTGACGGTTGAGACGATGTTGCAGATGGCCATCGACGGCGAGACTTATGAATACACCGAGATGTATCCCAAGTTCCGCCATCTGGCCGAGCAGGAAGGCAACAGCGCCGCCGTAACCGAAATGGACGGACAGATCGCGGAATCCAAGGAACACGCCGAGCGTTTCGCCAAGATCCTTGCCATGGCCGCCAAGCGGTTTGCCGCGCTGGCCAAGGTGGAAGAGCGTCACGCCAACCACTACCGCGACACCCTTTCGGCCCATAAGGGCGCCTGAACCGCTCATAAAGAGGAGAGCCAAGCCATGAAGAAGTATGTCTGTGTCGTCTGCGGCTTTGTCTATGACCCCGCTGTCGGCATGCCCGATGACGGCATCCCCGCCGGAACTGCCTTCGAGAATATTCCCGATGACTGGTGCTGCCCGGATTGCGGGGTCTCCAAGTCTGATTTCGAAGTTCAGGAAGGTTAAGATCATGACGGATGGCGATATCCCTGGGGGAGTGGTCATCATCGGCAGCGGGCTGGGGGGATATACCCTGGCCCGCGAGTTCCGAAAGCTGGCCCCGGATGCCCCCGTTACCGTGATTACCGCCGATGGTGGCGAGGTCTATTCCAAGCCCATGTTATCGGCCGCCTTCGCCCAGGGAAAAACGCTGCAAACCCTGGTGCAGAAGACGGCGCGGCAATATGAGACCGATCTGTCTATCTCTATTCTGACCCGCCGCAAAGTGGCCTCCATTGATCGCGCCGCCCGGCAGGTGGTTCTCGGCGATGGAAGCCGAGTCGAGTATCAGCGGCTTGTGCTGGCCGTGGGAGCCGACCCCAGGCCCTATAAGGTGGAGGGGTCAGAGAATGTGACCATCCACACCGTCAATGATCTCGACGATTACGCTGTGTGGCGTGACGGTCTGATCCCCCATGGGAGGGTGTTGCTGATCGGAGCCGGTCTGATCGGATCGGAATTCGCCAATGATCTGATCGCTGCCGGTCAGGCCGTATCGGTGGTTGACCCTGCGCTGTGGCCCCTGGGCCGCTTGCTGCCTCAGGCTTTGGGGGATGTGATGGCCGTGGCGCTGTCGGAGATCGGCGTTGACTTCCATCTTGGGCGGTCGGTGCAAAAGCTGGAACCGGGCAAGGCCATTTTGGACAATGGCGCGGTGGTGGCGTTCGACAAGGCTCTGTCGGCCATTGGTCTGGTCCCGCGCATGGGACTGGCGGCGGCGGCGGGCTTGACTGTGGACAAGGGAATCGTGGTGGATCGTTTTCTGCGAACCTCCGATCCCCATATTTACGCCTTGGGCGATTGCGCCCAGACCGTGGCGGGGCCGCTGCCTTTCGTGCTGCCGTTGATGGCGCAAGCCAAAGCCCTGGCCGTAACCTTGGCCGGAACCGACACCGCCCTGAAGCTTCCCGCTTTGCCGGTGGTGGTCAAGACTCCGGCGCTTCCCATGGCCGTCTGTCCGCCCGCTCCCGGTCTAGCCGGAGAATGGACGGTAGAGGGCGAGGGCCGTGATCGTAAGGCTCTGTTCGTGGGAACGGATGGCAAGGTCCTTGGCTTCGCACTCAGTGGAGCGAAGACAGCCGAACGCCAGTCCTTGGCCAAGGAAATGCCGGATCTAATACCGCCGAGCTCTTGAACTGACCTATTTCAGTTCAAGAGGGAGAAGGCAAGGGCAAGGCCCGCCGCGCCACATGGCGCGCAAGCCAAGCGCGAGCGCCCGGCGTTTGAGGGGCAATAGGCGTGCCACGGTCAGTGGCTCGCCGATCTAATTGGCTAGGTTGCTATCCTCGACGGTGAAAGCGTCCAAAATATCCTCGAAACCGCCGTCGATATTGTCGGGGGCGATCTGGGCGAAGAGGTCGAGGATGATGACGGCGTTCAGGGCCGCGTCACGCTTGACCCCGGCGCGCAGCCGCTCCGCCAGGCAGGAATTCATCACCGAGAGTTCCTGATAATTATGCTTCAAGCCGTCCAGGTTGATGGCGGTATCACCGCCGCTCATCTTCTGCTGGACGTAAGACATCAGCAGCCAGCTGGAGAACGAGCGATACAGGGTTTCCTGTTCTTCGGCGAAGGGGGCGTGGAAGCGGGCCATGGGCCGCAGGAACTTGGTCAAAGGGCAGCCGGACGTGGCGCAAACCAGACCGATCAGGGATGCCATACCGCTTTGGAAGGTGGTCTTCGACACGATGGTCCGCTGCGGCGTCTCGACCTCGACCACGGTCTTTTCGTGGGAGACTCTGCTTTCAAACAGCGGAAGGAACATGGCGATTCCCAGGGCAGAGGGGCAGTATTCGCAATCACTGGCCAGCGTGCAATTGGGGCAGCGATTGCTTTCCAGCTTTGCCCATTTGGGACGCGGCGCGTCATCGGGAACCACCAGCTTGAACGTCTTCTTATCAAACAGAAGATCAATGGAATTGGGCCGGTCGTCGGTGACGAAGAACCTGTAGGTAATTCGTTTCTGGTCATTCACCATAAGGGCTTGTCCTGAGCAGTCCAGGGGAGCCATAGTCGCCTCCGATCACACCGGAAAAACTGGTCCAGTGATCGGATGATACCCCAGATATTGCGGTGCAAGCAATCAGGCGGCCCCATTAGCACCTTTGCTCTGGTACCGATACGAATGAGGTATCAGCCGCCGAGGCTTGGTCCGTTGATGAGTGATCCGGCAAGGAGAACCGCACCCATTAGGGTAATGGCAACCGCCCCGGATAAGGCCAATCCATTGCGGATACGCCCTCCCCAACTGCTCTCGCCGAATCTCTTTTCGATCAGGCGGTTCAGGCCCAAAGCTCCCATTCCAATGGCGGAAACCGTGATGGAAACGCCTAATCCCATAGCGAATGTGGCCAGAATTCCCACCACCATCATGTTGTTGGCCAGGGTGAACAGCAAGATCAGAATAGCGCCGGAACAGGGCCGGAAGCCCACTGCGGCGGCAATTGTGAATAATGCATTGCGTTCGGTGGTGGGATCTGCCGGAACGGGGTGATGATGATGGTGGTCATGGCCGCAGCAGCCCGCTCCATGTTCGTGTTTGTGCTGGTGAGCGCTCCCATGATCGTGGCCACAGCCTTTGCCGGTCAGACTCCGCCAGGTCATTACCGCTCCCACCAGCATGATGGTGGCGAAGGAGGCTATTTCCAGCCAGCCGGAATACGCCATGACATCCTTGGGAGCCAAGGAGAGTAGTCCGGCCAGGGCCAGAACAACCACGATGGCCGAGACGGATTGCACCATGGCGGCGATCAGGCTGGCCGTCAGGCCGTGAAGGATGCGGGAGCGCCGGGTGGCGAACCAGCCCGCGATCACCACTTTGCCATGGCCGGGGCCGACCGCATGGAACACTCCGTAGAGGAAAGCCGCCAGCATGATGGCGGCGGCCGGTTCCCACGACCCGGTTTCTTTCATGGCGGCAAGGCTGTGGCGGATTTCGCCGTTCAACTGGCGTTGCAGCGCGAATCCCCAGGCGATGATCGAGCGGAGCGGTTCGGGCAGGTCGCCTCCGGTCGGGCTGCTTCCGCCAGGAACCAGGGCGGCCTGAGCCAGCGAGGGGAGAAGGCCGAGAAGGGCCGTCGGGAAGGCTATTCGCATGTGATGGTGGCCCGCTTTGGGGTGACGACACCGCCGAAAATTGTATTGCCATGATCCGGCGCGATGGTGACTTTGCAGCCCTGAGAACCTTCACCGTTCAAGGTGGCGGCTTTGTCGTTGGGAAAGTCCATGTCGATATAAAAGGTCTCTTCATAGGTGGTGAAGCTGACGGCCATGTTTCGCGGGTCCATGGGTTCCGGGAAATTCAGGCGGAAGGCGTAGAGCAGTGAATCCCTCACCCCGACCACGTTAAAATCCGTGGCGCTTTTCCAGGTCACCGGTTTGCCATCCACCATGGCATAGGTGAAATAGCCCTGGTCCTTGGTGTCGCGGAAGGCTTGGGCTTCGATCTCCTTGATCTCGGCCGGGTCCAGCTTGCCGTTCTTGTTCTTGTCGAAATCCTTGAACAAGGAGGAGCTGTAGACGGGATCGAACTTCCATCCCATGAACAGACTGACCATCTTGCCGTCCTTGAATTCCACCAGGGCATGGACATCCACCATCACATGGGGGTGGGCAAGGGCCGGTGCGGCCAGGAGTGTCAACAGACAGGCTAGGACAGGTCCACGCATATCAGCCGCTTTGCTTCAGGCGTTCGAACCCTTGCTCCAGGTCGTCTTTCAGGTCGTCGGCATCTTCCAGGCCAGCGTGGAAGCGTAGACTTGGCCCGGCGGGAGCCCAGGCGGAGGCGGTGCGGATGATGGCGTGACCAGAGGTGGGAATCACCAGACTCTCAAATCCACCCCAGGAAAAGCCCAGCTTGAAATGAGCATAACCATCCAGCATGGCATCCACCGCGACTTTTGTTGCGGGCTTCAAGATCACACCGAACAGACCGCATGCGCCGGAAAAGTCCCGCTTCCACAGCGCATGGCCGGGGTCAGAGGGCAGGGGCGGATAAAGGACCCGATCCACTTCGGGGCGGCTTTCCAGCCAAGTGGTCAGGCGCAGGGCGGTGGCGAAATGTTGGCGCAGTCGCACCGCTAGTGTACGCAAACCGCGCAGCACCAGATACATTTCCTCTGTGCCGGGGCTGTGGCCGAAGGTGGCGACCGAGCTTTTCACGGTGTGCCAAAGCTCGGGCGTGGCGCAGGTGATGGTCCCCAGCATGGCATCGGCATGACCGACGATATATTTGGTCGCCGCCTGGATGGAGATATCGACGCCCTTGGTGAAAGGCTGGAAGGTCAGGACTCCCCAGGTGTTGTCCATCATCACCAGCGCACCGCCGGCATGGGCGGCTTCGGCCATGGCGGGAATGTCTTGGACGTCAAAGGTCAGCGATCCGGGACTCTCGGTGAACACCACCTTGGTGGAGGGGCGCATCAGAGCGGAGATTCCACGACCGATCAGCGGATCGTAATAGGTGGTCTCGATGCCAAGCCCCGCCAGGACCTCGTCGCAGAATTTGCGGGTGGGGAAATAGGCGGAATCGGTCATCAGCACGTGATCGCCGGTTTTCAAGACAGCCATCAACGCGCCGGTGATGGCCGCCAGGCCTGACGACATGGCGACAGTGCGGTGCCCGCCTTCAAGTTCGGCGACGGCCTCTTCCAGGGCGAAGGTGGTCGGGGTGCCGAAGCGGCCATAGCGCACGCCCTCGAACGGTGTCTTGCCGCTTTTCTCCATGGCCGCCACCGAGGGGTGGAGAATGGTGGAGGCGTGATAGACCGGGGGATTGACCGCACCGTGGAATTGTTCCGGGTGGCGGCCAGCGTGCAGAATCCTGGTGTCTTTTTTCATGGCGCTCGGACAAAGAAATATGGGCGAGCATGGTGACTCGCCCACGGTTTAAGGCCAAGTGTTGTTTTCGCTTAGGAGAGCGCCGTCAACAACACGGCCAGGGCCACCATGGCTGTAGCCACCACGACGAGGATAAGGGCGCTTCCGTCCTGGGTCGCTACCCGCGCTCTTGCCTTACGGTTCCGCATGGACTGGCCTCCTCGTTCTTATCTGACTCTAATATGGACGTCATTGGGGGCGACATCAACACGTGCGTGCGACTCTTTTATGTCGGTGTTAGATGTGGGGGACCTCATTCACGCGGAGCAGCCCTCATGAAACGACTCATCGCCGTCTTTATCCTGGTTTTGGCGTTACCGACTGCCGCCAATGCGGCGGACAGCCGCCAGATGGTGGAGATGCCCGCCATGATGCGCGATCACATGCTGACCAATATGCGCGATCATCTGCGCAGTCTGGACTTGATCTTAGGAGCTCTGGCCAAAGGGGATGCCAAGGGGGCCGCCGATCTGGCGGAATCCCGGCTGGGTATGTCGTCATTGGATTCCCATGGCGCGGATCATATGGCGCCCATGATGCCGGTGGGAATGCGCGAGATCGGAACTTCGCTGCATCATGCCGCCAGCCGCTTCGCCATTACTGTGCGTGATGCCGAGTTGGAGGCGCCGGAAAAAGGTGCCCGCCAAGTATTCGGGGCCTTGCGCGACATGACTGCGGTCTGTGAGGCCTGTCATAACGCCTATAAGTTGCGCTAATCTGTCGATTGTTTGATTGAATGTGCCATAAGATAATAATGTTTTATGCGCTATACCTTTAGTGGAGGTTGTTGTGACTTTGAGGGGAAACGTTTAAGTTTGGCAAAATTATTTGATTGTAAGCAATCGTTGTTGGTATTGGTGACTCCAAAGTTATATCGGGTTGGAATCTGTAATGATTGGGAATGTTCGGATCGGGGTCAGGCTGCACCTCATCGCCGTTGTATTGCTTGCGGCACTGGGGGTGGTGTCACTGTCGGCGCTGCATGAAATTTATGATCGTCTGATGGCGGAACGCCAAAGCCAGATAGAGTTGATGGTACACGGGGCCATCAGTCAGATTGCTCGCTACGAGGGGCTGAGTCGGACAGGGGCTTTGCCCGTGGATGAGGCCAAGCGGCAGGCGCTCGACGTGATCGACAGCCTACGCTACAGCGCAAACGGCATGAAAACCGAATCCGGTGGCAAGCGGAGCACGACGCTTTGACCGGTCTGGTCAATCGCCGCCATTTCGAGACATCGCTAACCGTAGCGATCCATGCCGCCGGGGAGAATGAAGAGGAACTTGCGCTTTTGTTTATCGACCTTGACGGGTTCAAGGCGGTGAATGACCAGCTGGGCCATTCTGCAGGGGACAAGGTCTTGACGTTGGTTGCCAAGCGCCTTCACGAAATTGTCCGTGCCGGAGATCTGGTGGCTCGCCTGGGGGGCGATGAATTTGTCATCGTCATTCCCTCTTTGCACAGGAAGCATGACGCCATCTCCATCGCGGAAAAAATTGTGACGATTCTGGCCGAACCGATACCTGTCGGCGATAAGGCCGCCGAGATCGGCGCCAGTGTCGGTATCGCCATTTATCCTCATCATGGAACTTGTCCTGAGAGTCTTATGGCGGCGGCGGATGCTGCGATGTATCAGCGCAAGCAAGCTGGCCGTAATGGAATTCAGATGGCGATATGTGTGCCTTTAATGGGCGATGAAATGATCTGAAAAAAATTCCCCCCGTCATTGCTGGCGGGGGGAAGCATTCAGTCCATGAAAAAGGCGATCAGCCCTTTTCGATGGGGGTGTCGTCGAGATTGCCCCATTCGGCCCAAGAGCCGTCATAGACCGCAACATCCGCGTGGCCCAGCAGGTTCAGCGCCAGGGCAACGGTACAGGCGGTAACGCCTGATCCGCAGCTGACGGTGATGGGCCGCTTGGGATCGACACCGGCGGCATCGAAGCGGGCCTTCAACTGGTCGGCGGGCAGCATGCAGCGGGTCTTGTCGTCGATCAGATCGGCGAAGGGAACATTGA
>JAYTWE010000347.1:0-14188 GCA_043744055.1 Magnetospirillum sp. | reverse complement strand
TGGCCTTGGTGGGGGGAGGGCTCGCCGTGCTGGCTCTGATCGCCCGCCGGGTCCCCCTGGGGCCGGTCGGGCCGTTGCGGTCCTGGGGAGATCGGTTGGCGGCGACGGGGCATGTTCCTTACGGAGTCGCTATGGCTGCCGGTGGTCTTGACTGGTGGTTTTTGGAGATGCTTCCCCGCGTGACCGGCTGATCCTTGCGCGTCGGCGCGATTTGCCTGATTGTCATGGAAGGGGAGCATCATCGTGTCGAAGAGAGTTATATCGAGGTTCGCATCATGCGACCCATAGCCATCGTTCTGGTCGTGGCGGCTGTTGTCGCCGGTCTGACTGCTTTTCTGGCCAAGTCGTGGCTGGACCGGCAAGCTGCGGTGCGCCCAGCCTCGGAACCGGTCGCCGTGACCGAGGTCTTGGTGACGGCGCGGGAAATCCCGGCTGGAACGGTGCTTTCCGGCTCTGATCTTCGCTACGAGGCCTGGCCGGATCATCTGGTCACGCCGCGCCTGATGACGCGGCGCTCGGGCGAGGATTTGAAGGCTCAGGCGGTGGGGCTGGTGGCCCGGCGCAATCTGGCCGATGGCGAGCCCTTTGCCATGTCGGTGACATTCCGCTCGGACAGCGCCGGTGTGCTGGCCGGTATTCTCTCTCCCGGCATGCGCGCGCTCTCCATCGCCATCACCAATCCTACGGCGGTATCCGGCTTTATCACTCCGGGCGATCGGGTGGATGTGATCTTGGCGACCGATCTGTCCAAGACGGTGGAGCAGAGCGAACGCAAGAGTGCGGGGGGACTGATCTTGCGCTATGCCGCTGAAACGGTCTTGTCCGATGTAAAGGTTTTGGCCATCGATCAGCAGATGGTCAGAGGCCGTGACGGCGCCGGTATCCAGGGCAAGACCGCCACGGTCGAAGTCACTCCGAAGCAAGCCGAACTGCTGACCACCGCCGGGATGGTCGGCAGCTTGCAACTGGTTTTGCGCGGTCTGCCGGGGCCTGACCCCGTCACGCCGGTGGACAGCGCCGATCAGATGGGCTTTACCTCCGATACCGAGACCAGCAAGGCGCTTCAGATGTTGGGCGATGTTAGGGAAAAACCCGCCAAGTCCGGCGGTAGCGGATTCACCATCGAGGTCAATCGGGCCGGTACCATTACCTCTGAAGGGGTCTCGCGATGATTGCCCGCCTTGTCTGCTTCGCCGCCCTGGCCGTGGTCTTGTCCATGCCGCTTCGGGCCGAGGAGACCACCGAGCCGCCGCTGCCCGCCGCTTCTCCTCGGGCCAAGGTCGTGACCTTGAGCGGAAAGAATACGTCTGCATCTGATGGCCCCATCAATCTGCGTGGCCCCATGCCTGCCGTGGCGGAAACCATCCGCCTGTCCGTGAATAAATCCACCGATGTGCTGCTTCCTGCCGAAGTGAAGGATGTCATCGTCGGCAATTCCGACATTGCCGATGTGGTGGTGCGTTCGCCCACCCGCATTCATGTGGTCGGCCGCGCGGCGGGGCTGACCAACATCTTCCTCATGGATCGTGCCGGTCGCACCATGAAGCGTATGGAGGTGGAGGTGGGCCTTGATGCCGAGACGGTTCGCGAAGTGCTGCGGCAAGTTCTGCCCGAAGAGCACAATATTCAGGTCTCGGCTGTCAGTGACAGTCTTTATCTGTCGGGGACGGTAAGGACCGATGGCGCTGCCGCCACGGCCCGGACCCTGGCTCGGCGGTTTGTGGGTGGTGATTCCAATCTGGTCAACCTGCTGCGGGTCTCCAATGACCAGCAGGTGCTGCTGCATGTGAAAGTGGTCGAGATGCAACGCACCGTGGTCAAGGAATTGGGGGTCGGGGTGACTTCCAAGGCCATCAATCTGGGGACGCCTCAATTGACCGGTGTTTCCACCACCTCGACCATTGGCCAGATCACCACTTCATATTTCGGGGCGGGAACGGTGACCGGGCTTGGCCCCCTGACGGCTAATCTCAACCTGCTGGAAAACCAGGGGCTGATCCGCACCTTGGTGGAGCCCAATCTGACGGCGGTTTCGGGCGAGACCGCAACCATGCTGGCGGGGGGTGAGATTCCGATCCCTGTGGCCGATAGTAACGGAGCCATCAGCGTCGAGTTCAAGCCCTATGGCGTCTTGCTGA
This sequence comes from Magnetospirillum sp., assembly GCA_043744055.1. Taxonomy (GTDB): domain Bacteria; phylum Pseudomonadota; class Alphaproteobacteria; order Rhodospirillales; family Magnetospirillaceae; genus Phaeospirillum. The sequence continues at coordinate 12,050 of JAYTWE010000347.1, read as the reverse complement.
ACTTCACTCCCACCGTGCTGGACCCCGGTCGCCTCAGCCTGAAGATGTCAACCGAGGTCAGCGCCATTGATAGCGCCAACAAGACTGCGGTCAGCACCACCATTTCGGTTCCGGCCTTTAAGGTCCGCCGCGCGGGCTCGACGGTGGAACTGCCTTCGGGCGGCAGTATCATGATTGCCGGACTGCTGCAAAATGACCTGACCGGGAATATTTCCGGCTTGCCGGGCTTGATGGATATTCCGGTCCTGGGGGCGTTGTTCCGCTCCGCCGCCTTTCAGCGCAATGAGACGGAGCTGGTGGTGATCTTGTCGGCCTATGTGGTTCAATCGGTCAATCGGCCTGATGTCTTGGCTTTGCCCTCGGACGGTTTTGCTCCAGCCTCGGACTTGAAGATATTGCTGCTCGGCCGTCTCCAAGACACCTATACCAAGCGCGGAGCCGTGCCCTTGCCCTTGCCGGGGCAGTTGCAAGGCCCTTATGGCTATATCGTGCAGTGAGGATGTGACGCCATGAACCGCAAAACCTCTATCCTTCTGGCGATGTTCCTGCTGACGGGCTGCGCCGCTCAGATGGTCGAGCATGATGCTCATATCGCTCATCCGGTCAGTGCCGAGGTCAAGGCGGCGGTGGCGATTTTTGATCGGCCTGATGGGGATGCTCCGCTCTCGGATTTCGACAAAGGGCGGCTGGGGCGGCTGGCGGCGGAATCCCTGCGTCGGGGGGCAGGGCCGGTTCAACTGACCGTCGGCGCCAAGTCCGGCGAAGAGGCGGCGGAGCAAAGCTTCACCCGTGCCGTGGTGGATGCGTTGAAGCTTGCCGGTGTGGCCGAGATTCAGACCAAGGTGGTTACGGGCGGCGACAGTGGCCCGGCGGCGGGAGTGGCCGAGGTGAGGGTCCCCATCTGGGTGGCGATTGTGCCGGAATGCGGGACCTTCGAACGCGGACTCAATCCCGATTACAGCAATGCCCCTCATAGCAATTGGGGCTGCTCGGTCGAGCGCAATCGGGGGCTTATGGTGCAAAATCCTGCGGATCTGGTCCGTGCCCGTGAGTCCACCGGCCGCGACGCCAACCGATCCGGGGATGTGTTGGGTAAGTATGGACGGGGCGAGGCCACCGGCTCGGCCACCGAGGAAGTCAGTGCGGGTACGACCAGTAAGGTCGGTAAAGAAGCCAAATAGCGGCGAGGCATGACGTGATCCATCGCCTGACCATAGACGCCTTCACGGCGAGCTCCGAAACCTCCGCTATTCTGCGGCAGGTCCAGCAGGACCGTCAGTTGGGCAAGTCCCGGCTGACCCTGGAAACGGGCGGCCTGACAGCGGCGGTGGAGCATTACTCCCATACCGCCACCCCCCAGGTGGTGATTGTCGAGGAAGACGACCCTTCCACCATGCTGGCACGGCTGGATCAGCTGGCCGAGGTCTGTGTCCAAGGCACCAAGGTTGTGGTGATCGGCTCGGTCAATGATATCGGGCTCTACCGCACCTTGATGGAGAATGGGATCAGTGACTATCTGCTGCGGCCGGTGACCGCGCGTCAGATCATCGCCGCCATGGACGGGTTGTTCGTCGATCCCCAATCCGCGCCCAAGGGCCGGGTTCTGGCCTTCTGGGGGGCGAGGGGCGGGGTGGGCTCATCCACCCTGGCCCAGAATACCGCTTGGGAATTGGGACGCATCCTTCAAGAATCCGTCGTCTATGTGGATTTGGATCTGGCGTTCGGAACCTCAGTCCTGGCCTTCAATGTCGAGGCCAAGCAGACGGTGATTGATGCGCTGACCCATCCCGAACGCCTGGATGAGGTTCTGATGGAACGCTGCATGGTGGATTACGACGACCATTTGCAGATTCTGGCTTCGCCGGGGAATTTCCGCATCCATGCTGGCGTCACCATCGACAATCTTGATCTGCTGGTGGAGCTGGCGGCTCGGATGGCCTCGGTGGTGGTTTTGGACATTCCCCATCTGTGGACGGAATGGACCGAGCATCTCTTATGCGTGGCCGACGAGGTGGTGGTGATCGCGACGCCTGATTTCGCTTCACTGAGGGATGTGAAATCGGTGATGGATGTTTTGTCACCAAAGCGTGTCGGGGCGTCCGCTCCACGGCTGGTGCTCAACCGGGTTGATCCATCCAAGAAGACGCAGCTGACGCCAAAGGATTTCACCGACACGATCAAGGTGGCTCCAAGCGTCATCATTCCGTTCGACTCCGCCATATTTGGCGAGGCGGCCAATAATGGTCAGATGGTGGGAGAGGTGGCCAAGTCCTCCAAGCTGGGTCTGATCTTGACTCAATTGGCGATGATGCTGGGCGGGAAGGCTTCTTCTGGGCGCAAATCCAGCGGCAAGGGGCTTTCAGGCTTCATGCAATGGCTGCGGAAGTAAGCCATGTTCGGCCGCCGCACCGCGCCCCCGTCAACACCGTCATCACCGCCGCCATCCCAGGCCATGGCACCGGCGAAGGCTCCGCCGGTTCAGACTCCCGCTCAGGCTCGATCCGCCGAGCTGGATCAGCGGCTGTCCGATATCAAGATCGCCATCTTCAATGATCTGATCGATTCCGTGGACCCGACGGAACTTGGGCTGCTGGAACCGGCTCAGGTCAGGGAAGAAATCTCGGATATCGTGGCCGAGATCATCAGCATGCGCGCCTTGGTCTTGTCGGCGGCCGAGCAGCAGGTGGTGATCTCCGATATCTGCAACGATGTGCTGGGGCTGGGGCCACTGGAACCCTTGCTGGCGCGAGACGATATCGCCGATATCATGGTGAATGGGGCTGACAAAGTTTATATCGAATCCGAAGGCAAGATGGAGCTGACGGAGATTAAGTTCCGCGACAATGCCCAGCTGATGAATATCTGTCAGCGTATTGTTTCGGCGGTGGGGCGTCGGGTGGACGAGTCTTCTCCCATCTGTGATGCGCGGCTTGCCGATGGCTCTCGCGTCAATGTGATCGTGCCGCCTTTGGCCATCGACGGCCCCACTTTGACCATCCGTAAGTTCAAGCGGGAGAAGCTGACCCTGGATAAGCTGGTGGAGTTTAATTCCCTGACCTCCCAGGCGTCACGGGTGCTGCAGATCGCCTCGGCGGTTCGCTGCAATATCTTGGTGTCGGGCGGCACCGGTTCGGGCAAGACGACCTTGCTCAACTGCCTGACCCGCTATATCGACGAGTCTGAGCGTATCGTCACCTGCGAGGATGCCGCCGAGCTGCAATTGCAGCAGCCCCATGTGGTCCGGCTGGAGACCCGACCGCCCAATCTGGAAGGGGCGGGAGCGGTGACCATGCGCGATCTGGTCAAGAACTGTCTGCGCATGCGGCCTGAACGCATCATCGTGGGCGAGGTGCGCGGCCCCGAGGCCTTTGATCTGTTACAGGCTATGAATACCGGCCATGACGGCTCCATGGGCACCATCCATGCCAATACTCCCCGTGATGCTTTGTCGCGGGTCGAGAACATGGTGGCCATGGGCGGCTATAATCTCCCCGCCAGGGCGGTGCGTGAGCAGATCGCCGCCGCGGTCAATGTCATTGTCCAAGCGGCGCGGCTGCGCGACGGGTCGCGTAAGATCACCCATATCACCGAGATCATCGGCATGGAGGGCGATGTCATCACCCTTCAAGATCTGTTCGTCTTCGAGTATGAGGGAGAGGATTCACGGGGTCGTATCATCGGCCGCCACCGTCCCACCGGTCTCCGCCCGGCCTTTTGGGATCGGGCCAGATATTACGGCTTGGATCGCGATCTGGCCGAAGCCCTCAACGACGCCCATGCTTAACGCTCTGTCCCGGTTACCCGCGGAAATCGCCTTGGTGGTGGCGGTGCTGCTGGGCGCCTTGGCGGTGCTGGGCTGGTCCATGGTGGTGCTGATCCACGGCCCCCGCGCCAAGATCAAGCGCCGCCTTGCCGTGGTCACCGGGGCTGCGACCCAGACTCGTCGGCAGGGGCGCCTGCCCAAGCGGAAATCGGTTCAGACCCGGCTGAAGCAGCTGGAAGGAACGCGAGAGCGTAAGCGTGGCTACCGCCTTCGCGAAGAGCTGATGCAAGCCGGTATCCGGGTGGAGGTCTGGCAGTATCTGACCGCCAGTGGTGGGCTGACCCTGGCTTTGTTCGGGCTGACGAAGGTGATGGGGTTGGCCACGTTGTGGGCGATTCTGCTGGCCTTGGTTCTGGGGGTGGGGGTTCCCAAACTGGTCTTGGGCATGAAGGCCAAGCGCCGGGTCGCGCGCTTTACCGGTCAGTTCGCCGATGCCATCGACGTTGTGGTGCGCGGTATCCGCTCGGGGCTGCCCTTGGGGGAATGCATCAACATCATCGGCCACGAGATGGAAGACCCGATCGGAGCGGAATTCCGTTATATCACCGAAGGCCAGAAGCTGGGATTGGGGTTGCAAGACGTGTTGGCCCGCGCGGTGGAACGCACACCCACCGCCGAGCTGCGCTATTTCTCCAATGTTATCGCCATTCAGCAACAGACCGGCGGCAATCTGGCCGATACTTTGGCGAAACTGTCCGATGTGCTGCGGGCTCGGAAACGGATGCGTGACAAGGTTCACGCCTTCGCCAGCGAGGCCCGCGCTTCGGCCTATATCATCGGTTCTCTGCCGCTGGTGGTCATCTGCGCCCTGGCCGCGCTGGCTCCCAATTATATCGAGCTGCTGTTCATCACCGATGTGGGCAATGTCTTGCTGTTCGCAGGAGTCGTGACCGAAGTGGTGGGGCTGCTGGTGATGCGGCGAATGATTAATTTCGATATGTGATGCCGGTGAACGCTTGATCTTAACTTATGAAGATTGTTCGCCGGTATGAGAGGAGGGAGACGGACATGCTGCCCAATCTCATCATGATCGGTGCGGCCATTGCCGCTTTTATCTCGGTTCTGGCGTTGTCCTTGCCGCTGATGGCCCGTGACCGCTTGAGCAGTCGTTTAAAGGCGGTGGCGGCGCGTCGGCAGGAATTATCGGCGCAGCAGCGTGCCGCCTTGCAGACGGGGCGCCGTAAGATCACGCCGCACCGCCGTCTGGCGCTGATGCGCGCCGTGGTCGATCGTTTGAAGCTGCAAGATATGCTGGAGGCTAAGGAGCTTAAGGCAAGGCTGGCTCAGGCGGGATGGCGCGGCCAGTCGGCTCCGCTCACCTTCATCTTCGCTCGCGTGGCGCTGCCGGTGACGTTGCTGGCGGTGGGGTTGATTTACGCCACCACCGTTTTTGAACATCTGCCCCTGAGCAAGCGGGCTTTTATCCTGATCGGCGCCATGATGGCGGGGGCCTATCTGCCGTCGCTGATGCTGACCAATGCCATTCAAAAGCGGCAATTCGCGGTATCGCGGGCCTTTCCCGACGCGCTGGATTTGATGGTGATTTGCGTTGATGCCGGGCTGTCGGTGGAAGCAGCCCTTGGCCGTGTCGTGGAGGAAATGGGGCTGACCGCGCCGGAATTGGCCGAGGAGTTTGCTCTTGCCGCCGCTGAACTGGCTTTCCTGGGAGAGCGTCGTCACGCCTGGGAGAACCTGTCGGATCGGACGGGGTTGGTGCAGGTGCGTTCGTTGTCCACCACCATGCTTCAATCCGAGAAATACGGTACGCCGGTCAGTCAGGCGTTGAAGGTTCTGGCTCAGGAAAATCGTGAAGCCCGCATGTCCGAGGCGGAGAAGAAGGCGGCGGCGCTTCCGGCCAAGCTGACCGTTCCCATGATCGTGTTCTTCCTGCCGGTGCTGTTCCTGGTCATCGCCGGGCCTGCGGCTATTCAGGTCTCTGGAGTGATGAAGTAGGCGTTGATGGCGCCTACTCCGCCTCTGCCCCCACCCCGACCCTCCCCCGCGTTGCGGGGGAGGGAGAAAGGATATGGCCCTCATCTGCGTTGGGCGGGGGAGGGAGAAAGGATATGGCCCTCATCTGCGTTGGCGGGGGAGGGAGAAAGGATATGGCTCTCATCTGCGTTGGGCGGGGGAGGGAGAAAGGATGTCCTCACGGGGGAGTCTTCCATTATCTCCTCCCCCCGGCTTTGCCGGGGGGAGGTTGGGAGGGGGGCAAGACTCAGTAATTGGCCAGCGGATGGGGCGGCTCGGGGTCGATCTGTTCCATGAACTCGGCCATGATGACCGCGACGTCATCCATTCCCGATAGGAATGCTTCGACACAGACCGGATCGAAATGCTTGCCGCTTTGGTCTTTGAGAAAGACGATGGCTTCGTCCACCGACCATGGCCGCTTATAGGGGCGGGTCGAGGTGAGTGCGTCGAACACGTCGGCCACGGCCACGATTCGCCCGGCCATGGGGATGGCTTCCCCGGTCAGTCCCTCAGGATAGCCGCTGCCGTCGAACTTTTCATGATGGCTTTTGGCAATCTCGGCGGCGAGCTGGACCAGCCGGGAGGGGCTGTCTTTCAGAATTTCCCAGCCGAAATGGGCATGCTGTTTCATGATGGTGAATTCCGATGGATTCAACCGATCAGGTTTCAGCAAGATCATGTCGGGAATGCCAACCTTACCCACGTCGTGCATGGGGGCGGCCAGTTCCAGGCGTTCCACCTCTTCCTGGGGTATGCTCATTTTCCGGGCGATCAGGGCGGAATAGCGGGCCATGCGCTCGATATGGGCTCCGGTCTCGGGATCGCGGAATTCCGCCGCCTTGGACAGGCGCATGACCAGTTCCTCGGCGGCCCGGTCGTGGAGGGTCAGCTGAGATTTGCGGAGGGCCAGAAGATTGCGTGAGCGGGCCAGTAATTCGTGACCGTCCACCGGCTTGGTCAGAAAGTCGATGGCTCCCAGTTCCAGGGCTTTCTGGCGGATTTCCTTGACGTCCGAGGTGGTGACCACCACCACCGGGACTTCGCGGAATTCTTCCTTGCAGCGGAGGCGGCGGATGAATTCCAGTCCATCGACTTCGGGCATCATGTAGTCGGTCAGGATTAGATCCGGGACATTGGTTTCGCACCAGGCCAGGGCGTCCACCGCCGATTCCATGGAGATCACCTGGCATCCTTCGATTTTGACCAGGCGATGTTGCAGCAGCATCAGATTGGTCGGGTTATCATCGACGATCAGGATGCGCATGGCTCAGCTTTCACGAAGGGTATAGATGGAGGGCTCCAGCGTGGCGGGCAAAGCCTCGACGGCGCTATGGAGCACGCTCAGAGAACTTGCGAAATCATGTCCGGCACGGACGGCATCTTCCACCGCCAGACAGGCATCGCGGATGGCGGTCAGGCCCAGGCTGGCGGCGGCACCCTTGATGGTGTGGGCTTCACGGCGGATGCGGTCCTGATCCGAGCGTGTCACCGCTTCGTGGGATTGTATGAGGCGGGCGCGGGCATCTTCCATGAACTTGACCAAAATCGCGACGACGGTTTCGGCCTCCAGGTCATCCTTAAGCAGGTCCAGAACGGTGAAATCCACGCTTGAACCCATTGCGGGCTGCTGTGGTGGGGGCGGGCTTTTGCCTGAACCGGAATACAGGGCCAGGACGTCACTGAGTTTCTGGCGGTCGATGGGCTTGCTGATATAGCCGTTCATACCCGCATTCAGGCAGATCTGGTCATCACCGCGCATGGCATTGGCGGTCATGGCGACGATGGGAACCTGACTGGCTTGGGTCGGTAGGCCGCGAATGACCCGGGTGGCCTCCAGCCCATCCATCTCGGGCATCTGGACATCCATCAGCACCAGATCATAGGGGAGCAGGCGGACGGCCTCGACCGCTTCGGCTCCGTCGCCCACCACATCGACGGAATGGCCGAACTTCCGTAACAGGCCAAGCGCCACTTGCTGATTTACCGGATTGTCCTCGGCAACCAGAATCCGCAGCCGCTTGCCAGGGGAGGCTGCGGCATTGCCATCTGCCGGTGTGGCGGCGGTGCCTTTGATGTTCTCGGTGACGCCCAGCAATCTGCCGATCGTGTCAAGCACCGTGGTTTGCCGGAGCGGCTTGTGCAAGAAGGCGTCGAGACCGATCCGGTCTTCGTCATCCAACACGCCTTGAGATGAGGTGATGATGACTTTGGTGGCGGTCAGGGTGGGAATGGCGCGGATCATGCGGACCATGTCGATACCGCTGACCATGGGCATCTGGGCGTCGATCAAGGCGGCTTCCCACGGTGTTCCAGCGGCGGCGGCGCGGATCAGTTCCGTCATGCCGGTTCCGGCATCGTGAAAGGCTTGAACGTCAACGCCGAAGGCGCGCAGCTGACGTTCCAGCACATCGCGATTGATGGAATTATCATCGACCACCATGATGCGACGGCCGCGCAGATCCGGGGGAGTCGCGTTTTGCGGCCCCAAGATGGTCAAGGGCATGTCGATCCAGAACCGGCTGCCCTTGCCGGGCTCACTATCCAGGCTGACTTCGCCGCCCATCAGACCGGCCAGCCGCTTGGAAATGGCAAGACCAAGGCCGGTGCCGCCATAGCGCCGCGCGGTCGAGGCATCCACCTGCGAGAACATGGAGAACAGGCGGCCCTGGGCTTCCTTGGCAATGCCGATGCCGGTGTCTCGGATTTCAAAGCGGACCAGGATTCGTCCTTCGGCATGTTCCAGGGCACGGACTTCGATGGAGACTCCGCCCTTTTCGGTGAACTTGACGGCATTGCCCGCCAGATTCATCAGCACCTGACGCAGACGACCGGGATCACCCCTGACGATCTTACGCATTTCGGGATCGATCAGGCTGGCGATCTCGATTCCCTTGGCATGGGCGCGTGGCGCCAGGATATCCACCACGCTTTCCACCAGCGGCGGCAATTCGAATTCGGTGTAATCCAGGTCAAGCTTGCCAGCCTCCATCTTGGAGAAGTCCAAGATATCGTTGATGACGGTCAGCAGGGATTCACCGGAATCACGAATGGTTTCGGCGAAGTGGCGCTGTTCATCGTCAAGCCCGGTGTCCAACAACAACCCGGTCATGCCGATGACGCCATTCATGGGGGTGCGGATTTCGTGGCTCATTGTGGCGAGAAATTCGGATTTGGACCGGTTACCCGCTTCGGCCGCTTCCTTGGCCTCGCGCAGTTGGCGTTCCACCAGACGGCGCTGGGTGATGTCACGAAAGCCGATGACCACGCCGAGTTGCCGTTCTTGCTCCATGACCGGTGAGGCGATGTATTCCACCGGCAGCAATGACCCATCCCGGCGCTTGAAGCTGGCGGTATCGTCGCGCTGCGATGCGGTCAGACGCAGAAGCACGCCGTACAGATTGCTGGCGGTTTCCAGGTCCGAGGCGATCATGGGAAGAATATCGGCGCCAACCAGTTCGGACGGGTCATAGCCCAAAAGCTCGGCGGTGGCGCGGTTGACGAAGGTCGTCCGGCCGTTGAGGTCGATGCCGAAAATACCGTCATCGACGCTTTCCAAGATGGACGCGTTGCGTTGGGCCAAGCGTTCGATCTCGGCCTGGGTGGCCTTTAACCGTTGCTCCGCTTCGATTTCTTCGGTGATGTCTGACGCGGTGCCGCGATAGCCGGTGAATTCGCCCAATTCGCCGAAGACTGGTTTACCGTTGACGCGCAGAACTCGACCGGGGCCATCCATATCCATGGTGCGGTAGACGAAATCACGGAACGGGCGTCGGGCTTCCAGATCCGCTAGATTTTTGCTTCTGACTTCCGGGGGGGTCTCATCCGAAATCATTTCATCGCGGGTGCGTCCCACATAATGGTCGGGCAGGAGGCGGGTATGTTCGGTGAAGTTCCCGGAAAAGCGGGTAAAGCGGAGATCGGCCCCGGTTTCCCAGAACCAGTCTGAAGATGATTCGGCGAAGTCACGGAAGCGCAACTGGCTTTCCCGCATATGGCGTTCGATCTGCTTGCGTTCAGAGATGTCGCGAATGATGCAGACAAAATGGGGAACGCCGGTGGGCGACAGGTCGCCCACCGCCAATTCGATGGGGAAAGCATCGCCGCTTTGACGCTGGGCCGAGCTTTCACGGCCTAGGCTAAAGACGCGCGCCATCCCGCAGAGGGGACCTCCCGCCGCTTGTTCGTCCTCGGTGGGCGGAATCAGCCGGTCCAGATTGCCTCCCACCAGATCGGTGCGGGCATAGCCGAAGATGGTTAAGAGAGCGGGGTTGACGCTGATGATCTTACCGGAATGGTCGGCGATGATGATGCCTTCGCCGACCGTATCCAGAATGGCCTGAAGATGGGCCTCCGCCTGTTGCTGGGACTGCCGGTTGGCGGCCCGCAGTTCTTCTTCCATCAGCCGGGCGGAACGGTCATTCAGCCGCCGTTCGCGGTCTTGTTCGTCATAAGTATCGCTGACCAGCGACAAAAGCGTATCCAGATCGGGAACGCCATCGGCTTTCCCTTTGGATGCTCGGGCCAACTGCCGCTGAAGAAGCCGATGCATGTGGGATCAGCGCTCGGAGATGGTGGTGATGGTCATGGTCTGATTGTGCAGCTCGCACTTTCCCGTGAAGCCGTGGGGTGATATTTCTCCATAGGAGTAAAAGCCGATCATGCCCGCCTTATCTCCCAACACGTCGGAGACGATCTCCACTTCCTCGGCGATGCGCTGCCCCATCAACAGTTTGCGCCCGATGCAGCTGACCAGGATGGCAAGGCAGGGCGATTCGGTACCAGCGGCCTCGGCGGCTTTACCGGCGCCGTCCACCAGATTGTCGAAATTGCCCCGCATCAGCCGTGCCACATAGCCGGTGGGAACGTCTCCGGCGAAGGTCATGGACTTGGCGTCTTCATCAATGCCGACGATGGTGCGGACCACTTCTCCGCCCTCGGCATCGCGTGAGGGGCGGATGGACAGGGGGAACAGCAGGGCGCTGCCGGGCAGTCCCTGCGCGTCTTCGCCCAGATAGCGCTTGTAGAGGTCCAGCGCCGGTTCGCCATCCAGTTCGTAGAGCACATTGGCGGTTGAGCGGGTAATGGTGCGGGGCGGGCCGAATTCATCCCAGCCGCCAAAACTGCCATGTCCGACGGCGAGGCTCGCGCCGTAAAGGCCGATGGCGGCCACCCGGCCCGATCGCATGGCGTCATTGCAGCCCACGGCGGTGGCTTGGAACCGGGCGCCGTCTCCGGCAAGGCCGCCGGTGACGATTACATGGGAGGAGGCCGCTTCAAGGCAGCCCGCCACCAGGGAATCGCCGTTAACCTTGGTTCCGTCTGACAAAATGAAGATGGCGCGAAGGCCGTCTCCCGCCAGTTCTCGGGCCAGTTCACCACCGATCTTATGGGATTCGGATATATCAGTCAAATCGCGGGCGGCGGTCCTGACCGATGCGCGATCAAAGCCGATTGCGGCGGTGACGATGCTGTCATCGAGAACCTCTGGCCCGCTGATCTCTCCGCCGGTGGTGCAGCCGACGATGGCGGTTTCGCCATAACGCTGTTGCAGCTCATTGAGCAGAGCGTTGGAATCCATGATTCCCGGCGCGGCGAAATACAACACCAAAGAGGTGGAGCCCGGCGGCTTCTCGGATTCGCTCCAGCCTTCGGAAGCGGTCCAGGTGCGTTGTTCTAACCACATTTACGAGGCTCCCATCGTCAATCTGTTCCGGCAGATTAACAGTCTAATATAGACGAATTATAAACCGGATATTGCCAAGGTATAGCTGTTGAGTGCGGCCCTTATGGCTGAAGCAAGGCTACGGTTACCCTCTGTTACAGACAGGGACGCGGCTTATGCGCATAATCGGGGCCGTCATCATACCTGGGGAGACGAAGGGTGAGGGTCGAGGACATAATTCCGACTGCCAAGCGATATCGCGCCGGATTGATCATGGGGGCCATCGCCATTGGGATCGCGGCCTGGGCGCTGTGGCCGTCGGGTCAGCCGATCAAGGCTATGGGCAAGCCGGGGGGGCCGGATGGCCGCCCGGTTCCGGTGGTGATCGCTGTGGTGGGACGCAAGGATATTCCCATCTATCTCGATGCTCTCGGCACTGTCCAGGCCTATAACACGGTGACAATCCGCTCTCGGGTGGATGGCGAGCTGATTGAAGTCCTCTTCAAGGAAGGTCAGGACGTCAAGGTCGGCGAGGTGCTGGCCCAGATTGATCCCCGCACCTATCGTGCTCAATATGAACAAGTCCTGGCG
>JAYTWE010000346.1:0-7351 GCA_043744055.1 Magnetospirillum sp. | reverse complement strand
GCAGCGTGGGCAAGACCGGCACCAAGGAAATGCTCCGCATGGTCTTGTCCGAGCAAGGCCGGACCCATGCCAGCACCGGCAATCTCAACAATCACCTGGGTGCACCGCTCTCCCTGGCCCGCATGCCGCGTGACGCCCAATTCGGCATTTTCGAATTGGGCATGAACCATGCCGGTGAGCTGACCCCACTCAGCCGCATGATGCGCCCCCATGTGGCCGCCATCACCACCGTGGAAGCGGTGCATATGGAGTTCTTCGGCTCCACCGAAGCCATCGCTGACGCCAAAGGCGAAGTTTTCGCCGGGCTGGAGCCGGGCGGAACTGCGATTCTTCCCCGCGACAATCGCCACTTCCAACGTCTGGCCGAGGCCGCCAAAGACGCGGCGATCCGCTCGTTCGGCAACCATATCGAATCCTCGGCCCGGCTGCTGGATTGCGGCATCGACCCGGATTCCACCGTGGTCTTCGCCTTGGTGGGCGAACGCGCCCTGTCCTATCGCATCGGCATTCCCGGTCTGCACTGGGCGGTGAACTCCCTGGCGGTTCTGCTGGTGGTCGAAGCGCTGGGAGCCGATGTGGAACGCGCCGCCAAGATTTTAGCCGGAATGGCAGCCCCCAAGGGACGCGGCGAACGCCGCCGTATCACCTTGGAAAGCGGCACCGCCGAACTGATCGACGAAAGCTATAACGCCTCGCCCGTCTCCATGCGCGCCGCTATCGCCACCCTGGCCTCGGCCAAGCCCGCCAAGGGCGCACGGCGTATAGCCGTTCTGGGCGACATGCTGGAACTGGGTGAAACCGGAGCTTTGCTGCACGCCAGTCTGGCCGAGACCATCGAGACCTGGACCATCGACACGGTCTTCACCGCTGGCCCGCTCATGCGCCATCTCCACGATGCCTTGCCGGAAAGTCGGCGCGGCGCCCATGCCGAATCCTCGGATGCCTTGGCTCCGCTGGTCAGGCAAGCGGTGCGCCCCGGTGATGTGGTGATGGTCAAGGGCTCGGCGGGCAGCCGCATGGGCCGCGTGGTCCAGGCTTTAGCAGAGGAGAAATAGGAACCCTATGCTCTACAACCTCCTCTACCCGATGGCCGATCAGGTTCCGCTGTTCAACCTGTTCAAATATCTGACCTTCCGCACCGGCGGCGCGGTTCTCACCGCGCTGATCGTGTCGTTCCTGCTGGGTCCGGCCATCATCAATTCCTTGCGCAAATGGCAAAAGCAGGGCCAGCCCATCCGGGCCGACGGCCCCGAAAGCCATCTGCTGACCAAAAAAGGAACCCCCACCATGGGTGGGTTCCTGATCCTGATCGCCCTGGCGGTGTCCACCCTGCTCTGGGCCGATCTGCGCAATCAGTATGTCTGGATCGTCACCCTGGTGACTCTGGGCTATGGCCTGATCGGCTTCATGGACGATTATCTCAAAGTCACCAAGAAGAACACCAAGGGCATGCCGGGCAAGGCCAAGCTGGTGGGTGAAGTCATCATCGCCCTGGGAGCGGCCGCCTGGGTCATGGCGCTGCAACGCGAGCCCCTGGCTGGCGCCTTGGCGGTGCCGTTCTTCAAGACCGTGCTGTTGCAGCTGTCCTGGACCTATCTGCCCTTCGCCGTGTTCATCATCGTCGGTGCAGGCAATGCGGTGAATCTGACCGACGGGCTGGACGGCCTTGCCATCGTGCCGGTGATGATCGCCGCCGGGGTGTTCGCCATCATCGCCTATCTGGTCGGCCATGCGGTCTTCGCCAACTATCTGCAAATCCACTATGTCACCGGCTCGGGCGAGCTGGCGGTGTTCTGCGGAGCGCTGGTGGGAGCCGGGCTGGGCTTCTTATGGTTCAACGCGCCGCCCGCCATGGTGTTCATGGGCGATACCGGCAGCCTGGCCCTGGGCGGCGCCCTGGGCGCTATCAGCATCGTCACCAAGCATGAACTGGTGCTGGGCATCGTCGGCGGGTTGTTCGTGTTGGAAACCGTCTCGGTCATCGTCCAGGTGGCCTCGTTCAAGCTGACCGGCAAGCGGGTGTTCCGCATGGCGCCGCTGCACCATCACTTCGAAAAGAAGGGATGGGCCGAACCCACCGTGGTCATCCGTTTTTGGATTATCGCCACCATTTTGGCCCTGGTCGGCCTGTCCACCCTGAAGTTGAGGTAGTTGATCCCATGATTCCGGTCCCCTTCCTTTCTGGTAAGCGCGTCGCGGTGATGGGTCTCGGCAAGTCCGGGCTTGCCACCGCTCGGGCGCTGCAAGACAGCGGAGCCGGTGTCATGGCCTGGGACGACAATGAAGCTGCGCGCCGCCTGGGTGCGGAAGCCGCACTGCCCATCGCCAATCTGATGGCGGTGAATCTGGCCAAGGCCGATCTGCTGGTCTGGAGCCCTGGCATTCCCCATACCCATCCCCAGCCCCACCCCGTGGCCGAGAAAGCCCGCGCCGCCAATATCCCCGTGGTCTGCGACGTAGAGCTGCTGGCGCGCGCCAAGCCGGATCACCGTTTCCTGGCCGTGACCGGAACCAACGGAAAATCCACCACCACCACCTTACTGACCCATGTGCTGAACGCGTCGGGCAACTTGGCCGCCGCCGGAGGCAATCTGGGCACCGCCGCCCTGGACATGCCCGACCTGCCGGGGGGCGGCCGCTATGTGCTGGAACTGTCGTCCTATCAGTTGGAACTGGTGGGAAGTTTACAGCTGGGCGTCGGCATCTTGCTCAACATCTCGCCGGATCATCTGGCGCGGCACGGCGGCATGGCCGGTTACGTGGCCGCCAAGCGCCGCCTGTTCGACTTCATGCTTCCGGGCGGAGCCGCCGTGGTGGGAGTCGATGATGGAGCCTCGAAATCCATGGCCGCCGAATTGTCGCGCCTGGGTGTACGAGTGGTCCCCATTTCGGTCAAGCAAGCCCTTTCCGACGGTGTCTCGGCTCCCGATGGCGTGTTGCTGGATAACGGCAAGCCGGTTTGCGATCTGAAGGATTTCCCCCGTCTGCCCGGCCGTCACAACTGGCAGAACGCTTGCGCCGTCTATGCCGCCGCCCGCGCCGAGGGTGTAGCCGCCAAGGCCATCATCGCCGCCCTGGCCACCTATCTTGGCCTTGCCCATCGTCAGGAACTGGTGGCCGAAGCCGACGGCATCCGCTGGATCAACGATTCCAAGGCCACCAATGCCGATGCCGCGGACAAGGCCCTGGTCTGCTACGACCACATCTATTGGATCGCGGGCGGACAGGCCAAGGAAGGCGGCATCGCATCGCTGGAAAAGCATTTCAGCCGGATTGAACACGCCTTCCTGATCGGTGAGGCCTCCGAGTCCTTTGCCGCAACGTTAGAGGGCAAAGTCCGCTATACAAGCTGCGTCACCTTGGAAAAGGCGGTGGCGGCCGCCCGCAATCTGGCAGTGTCCGACAGCATCGACGGCGCGGTCGTGCTGCTGTCGCCCGCCTGTGCCTCGTGGGATCAGTTCACGTCTTTCGAGCATCGCGGCGACACCTTCCGCGATCTGGTTCTGGCCTTCTCCGGGGGGCTTGCATCATGAGCGAGCATCGCGAGCGCGGGCGCATTGAGCGCCCCGGAGCGCAGCGGAGGAGCCAAGCGAACGGATGTGAGCGCCCGGCGTCTGAGGGGCTTTCATCATGACCATCACCTTCGGCCGCACCGATACCTCGACCTTGGGCCGCTGGTGGTGGACGGTGGACCGCTGGACCATCGCCGCCCTGTTTTTGCTGATCGGCGTCGGCGCCTTGCTGACCATGGCCGCCAGCCCGGCGGTGGCCGAGCGCATCAATGTGCAAAGCTTCCACTTCGTGCGCCGCCAATTCATGTTCCTGGCCCCCGCCCTGATTATCATGATCGGTGTGTCGCTGCTGTCACCGAAGCAGATTCGCCGTATGGCGGTATTGGGCCTGATCGGCACCATCGTCTTGCTGGCTCTGGTGCCGTTGCTGGGGGCCGAGGTCAAGGGCGCCAAACGCTGGCTGAATCTTGCGGGCATGTCCATTCAGCCCTCTGAATTCGCCAAGCCTTTGTTCGCCGTGGTCTCTGGCTGATGTTCGCCTCCGCCCGCATTGACGAAAGCTTTCCCGGCCGCATCATCGCCACCGCCCTGTTCGGTGTGGTGGCCGCCCTGCTGCTGATCCAGCCCGATGTGGGCCAGACCGCCATCCTGACCGCCATCTGGGCCACCCAGTTCTTCCTGGCCGGTCTGTCCATTAGCTGGGTGATCGGATTGGGGCTGGCCGCCCCGGTGGGCGCCATGGCCGCCTATTACGTCTTCCCCCATGTGCAACACCGTATCGACAAATTTCTCGATCCATCGGGGGCGGGCGGCTATCAGGTCACCACAGCGTTGAACGCCTTCAAGAATGGCGGATTGTTCGGCAAAGGTCCGGGCGAAGGCCGAGTAAAGCTGTCTTTGCCCGATGCCCATACCGACTTCATCCTCGCCGTGGGCGGCGAGGAATTCGGCGTGATCTTGTGCCTGTTCGTGCTGGCGCTGTTCGCCTTCATCGTGCTGCGCGGTTTTTCGCGCGTGCTGAAGGACGACAATCTGTTCGTGGTGCTGGCCACCGCCGGGCTGCTGGTGCAGTTCGGGCTTCAGGCCATGGTCAATATGGCCTCGACCCTGCGCATGATGCCCGCCAAGGGTATGACCCTGCCCTTCATCTCCTATGGCGGCTCGTCCATGGTGGCGCTGGCGCTGGGTATGGGCATGGTCCTGGCCCTGACCCGAATCCGCTATGGCAGGGAGGGTCACGACGCATGAGCAAGCTTCCTCTGATCGCCCTTGCCGCCGGTGGCACCGGCGGACACGTCTTCCCCGCCGAGGCCCTGGCCACCGTCCTGCTGGAGCGCGGCTATCGGCTGGCCCTGGTGACCGACAAGCGTGGCGCGGCCTATGGCGGCACTTTGGGCTCACTGGAGACTCACCGCATCAGCGCCGGAGGCATCGCTGGCCGCGGCAAGCTGGCCAAGATCCGCGCCATGGCCGAGCTGAGCCTCGGCGTCTTCCAAGCCCATGGGCTGTTGAAGCGTATCCGCCCCGCCGTGGTGGTGGGCTTTGGCGGCTATGCCTCGGTCCCCGGCGTCGTCGCCGCGATCCTGAGTGGCATTCCCACCGCCATCCACGAACAAAACGCCGTCCTGGGGCGGGCCAATCGGTTGCTGGCGGGCAAAGTGGGGCGGATCGCCACCTCGTTTGCCGAAGTCAGCCATGTGGAATCCCGCCTGATTTCCAAACTGGTCCATACCGGCATGCCGGTCCGCGCCGCCGTCGATGCCCAGCGTCAGGTTCCCTATCCGCCGCTGAACGAAACCGGCCCCATCAAACTGGTGGTGCTGGGCGGCAGCCAAGGCGCCCGCATCTTGTCCGAAGTGGTGCCCGGAGCACTGGCCAAACTCCCCGATGGTCTGCGCCGCCGCATCCATCTGGCGCAGCAATGCCGCCCCGAGGATCTGGATTTTGTCGGCAAGGCCTATGAAGAGACCGGCATCACCTGCACCTTGCAAAGCTTCTTCACCGATGTCCCAGAACGGCTGGCCGGGGCTCATCTGGTCATCGCCCGTGCCGGAGCCTCCACCGTGGCCGAGCTGACTGCCTTGGGACGGCCCGCCATTCTGGTGCCCTATCCCTTCGCCATCGACGACCACCAGACCGCCAATGCCCACGCCATCGAGGATTCCGGCGGAGCCTGGCTGATGCAGCAGGACGGCTTCACCATTGACGCCCTGGCCGCCCGGCTGGAAACCCTGTTGAGCCAGCCCGGCACTCTGACCCGCACCGCCGAATGCGCCGCCAAGGCCGGTCGTCCCGACGCCGCCGCAAGACTGGCCGATCTGGCCATCAGCCTCATCAAATCCCATACGGGGACCTGACCCATGCGCCACATGCCACTCAGCATCGGGATCATCCATTTCGTCGGTATCGGCGGCATCGGCATGTCCGGTATCGCCGAGATCCTCCACAATCTGGGCTATACGGTCCAGGGCACCGACATCGCCGACAATTACAATGTGGAGCGGCTGCGCAAGAAGGGCATCCACGTCCATATCGGCCACATCGCCGAAGCGTTAGGCGAAGCCCGCGTCGTGGTGGTGTCCTCGGCCGTGAAGTCCGACAACCCGGAAGTGACGGCCGCCAGGGCCAAGCTGATCCCAGTGGTGCGCCGCGCCGAGATGCTGGCCGAGCTGATGCGCCTGAAGGCCGCCATCGCCATCGGCGGCACTCACGGTAAGACCACCACCACCTCCATGATCGCAGCCTTGCTGGATGCGGCTCATATGGACCCCACCGTCATCAATGGCGGCATCATCAACGCCTATGGCACCAATGCCCGCCTGGGCGCTTCCGACTGGATGGTGGTCGAGGCCGACGAATCTGATGGAAGCTTCATCAAACTGCCGTCCACCGCCGTGGTGGTCACCAATATCGACCCCGAGCACCTGGATTATTACGGCAGCTTCGACCGCTTGCGCGAGGCCTTCCGCACCTTCGTGGAGAACATCCCGTTCTACGGCTTTGCCGCCATGTGCATCGACCACCCGGAAGTCCAGGCGCTGATCGCCAAGGTGCCTGACCGCAAGATCATTACCTATGGCTTCAGCCCCCAGGCCTCGGTCCGCGCCTCTAATGTGCGGACCGGCCCGGATGGCGCCCATTTCGACGTGACCATCACCGACCGGGTGACCGAGCGGGTTCGCGGCATCGACGACATCCACCTGCCCATGTTCGGCGAACACAATATCTTGAACTCGCTGGCCGCCGTGGCGGTGGCCACTCAGTTGGGCCTTGCCAATGACGTGGTGAAAAAAGCGCTGGGCTCCTTCGCCGGAGTGAAGCGCCGTTTCACCAAAACCGGCGAGGCCAAAGGCGTTACCGTCATCGACGATTACGGTCACCATCCGGTGGAAATCGCCGCCGTGCTGAAAGCGGCCCGCAGCGCCACCACCGGCAGTGTGATCGCCGTGGTGCAGCCCCATCGCTACACCCGCCTGTCCAGCCTGTTCGCCGAGTTCTGCACCTGCTTCAACGACGCCGACACCGTCATCGTCGCCGATGTCTATGCCGCCGGAGAACATTCCATTCCCGGCTTCGACAAGTCCGGGCTGGTCAAGGGACTGCAAGAGCACGGCCATCGTCACGCAACCGCCCTGTCCAATCCCAAAGAGCTGGCGGCCCAGGTCAATTCCATCGCGCGGCCCGGCGACATGGTCGTGTGCCTGGGAGCTGGCAACATCACCAGCTGGGCGCATGCATTACCCGCCGAACTGGCCGCCCTGCCGACTTCATTGGAGCCCGCAAAATGACCTCCAGACGGCGCACCAATGATTGGCGAGACGCCCTGCCCGCGGTACGCG
>JAYTWE010000345.1:0-2590 GCA_043744055.1 Magnetospirillum sp. | reverse complement strand
CTGACCTCGTCCCATCCGGTGCTGGGCTGGGGCTTTGTTTTGGCGGTTCTGGGCATCGCCGGGATGCCGCCCATGGGCGTGTTCATGAGCGAGTTCCTGGTGGTCAGCTCGACCTTTGCCCGCGAGCCGCTATTGGCCATTCCGCTGGCGCTGGGCCTCCTGCTGGCGTTCGGAGCCCTCATCAGCCGACTTCAGATGATGGCGTTCGGCGAGCCGCCCAAGATGGTTCACTCGCACGGTAACGCCTCGACTCTTTCCAATATTCTGGCGCTGACGCCGCTTTGGGTTCACATGCTGCTGGTCCTGGTGGCCGGGCTGTACCTGCCCAAGGAGCTGGTGTCTTGGTTCCAAGTGGTTGCGAGGCTGCTGGGATGATGGGCAACGTCACATTGCTGGATTTCTTGTCTTCCGGCACGCCGGTGGAGAGGCATCGTCCGTTTCCGCGCTTCCGTCTGGATATCCGGGCGTGGCGGGCGCTGGTGGGGCAATTGGCCACCTCGGAATGGAGCGTGATGGCTCTGTGGGGCGAGGCGGACGAAGTCCATGTGGCCTTGCGGGACGAGGAGACCGGCGAGATCGCCGTGGCGTCTCATCCTTGTCCCGAGCGGTGGTTTGTCTCCCTGGGACGTGCACGGCCGGGGACTATCCGGCTGGAGCGGGCTATCTTCGATCTGTGGGGGTTGGCGCCCATGGGGCTGGAGGACCGGCGGCCCTGGTTGGATCACGGCCGCTGGCCCAATCGCAAACCCCTGGCGGCACAAGTCCAACCGCCCGCCGACGAACCCTATGTCTACGACTTCCTCAAAGCCGAGGGAGAGGGGCTGCACCAGATTCCCGTGGGACCGGTCCATGCGGGAGTGATCGAGCCGGGGCATTTCCGCTTTCACTGTCAGGGCGAAACGGTGGTGCGGCTGGAACAGCGGCTGGGCTATGTCCATAAGGGAATTACCGGTCTGCTGGCGGGCAAGCCGGTCGATCAGGCCGGGCGCATTGTGGCGCGGGTGTCGGGCGATGCCACGGTGGCGTATTCTCATGCCTTCTCGCGGGCGGTCGAAGCGGCGACCGGGTGTGAAATCCCGCCTCGGGCTCATTGGCTGCGCGCTTTGATGGCCGAGTTGGAGCGCATCGCCAATCACGTCTTCGATATCGGCGCGGTGTGCAACGACGCGGCTTTCGCCATCATGCTGTCCCATATGGGCGTCTTGCGTGAAAAAATTCTGCGGGCCAATGACGCCATATTTGGCCATCGGTTGTTGATGGACCGGGTGGTGCCGGGCGGAGTGTCGCGGGATATGGCGGATGAAGGTGTCGAGGCGCTGAAGCATCTGCTGCACGGCTTCACCAAGGATTTCGAGCGCGGCTTTCAGCTTTATGACAACACACCGTCGCTTTCGGATCGGACCCAAGGGACCGGTATCGCTCAATCCTCCTTGGTCCATCGTTTCGGGGCCGGGGGCTTTGTCGGGCGAGCGTCAGGGCGTGGGCACGATTCCCGCCGTGTCCCCGGCTATTACCCGTATGACCTGCTGGATCTGTCCATTCCGGTCTATACCGAGGGTGACGTTAACGCCCGGCTGATGGTGCGCTTTGATGAAGTGCGCGAAAGCCTGGGGCTGATTACCCAGATTCTGGCCGATATGCCGCCCGGCGCATTCCGTGTTCCGTTGCCGGAGATCGCCGGAGAGGGAATGGCGGTGGCGGAAAGTTTCCGGGGCGAAGTGCTGGTTTGGGTCCGCATGGGGGCGACGGGCGAGGTGCTTCACTGCCATACCCACGACCCCAGCTGGTTTCAGTGGCCGCTGTTGGAAGCCGTCATCAATGGCAATATCGTGGCTGACTTCCCCCTGTGCAACAAGTCGTTCAACTGCTCTTACTCGGGAGTGGATTTATGATCCCCCCCATCAGCAAGATTTTGTTCCGGCACCTGGTCAAGGGGCCGCACACCATGCGCAATGCGCCGGTTCCCGACCCGGACGGGACCGAGGAACTGGCCCGTACCCTGGGTGATGTGGTGCGCGAGCGGCTGGGCCGTTCGCTGTCCATCCGCGAAGTGGATGCCGGGTCGTGCAATGGCTGCGAGTTGGAAATTCATGCGGTCAACAGCCCGGTCTATGACCTGGAACGCTTCGGTATCCGGTTCGTCGCCAGTCCCCGCCATGCCGATGTGCTGCTGGTGACCGGCCCGGTCACCGCCAATATGGCGGTGGCGTTGCAGCGGACCTATGAGGCGACTCCCAATCCAAAATGGGTTGTCGCCATGGGGGATTGCGCCAAGGATGGCGGTTGCTTCAAAGGCTCTTATGCGGTGGTAGGCGGCGTTCATCAGGTGGTGCCGGTGGATTTGCACATCTCCGGCTGCCCGCCCAGCCCCCGGCAAATCCTGGCCGGGCTGCTGGCGTTGTTGGAAAGCGTTTCGGCGAAGTAATAACCAACAGCGCTATGGCGCGTTGACATTCAGGTTATGGAGGCCTTTTTCTCCTCCCCTCGGCTTGCCGGGGGGGGAGGTCGGGAGGGGGGCCTTAGCCGCATTATCGACGAGGGAGTTTCCCATGCCCCCTCCCCAACCCTCCCTCGGCTTGCCGGGGGAGGG
>JAYTWE010000344.1:0-2027 GCA_043744055.1 Magnetospirillum sp. | reverse complement strand
GACCCTGGTGGATATTAAGCGCGCAGGCAAGCGCACCATCATGTTGTCCAACGCGCCGCGCCGCTCCACCGCCCTGATCGAACAACTGACCCGGCTGGGCGTGCCGCGCGATTTATATGACCAGGTCTTATCCTCGGGCGAGGCGGTTCACCTGGAGTTGGGCCAACGTCAGGACCCCGCCTTTGCCAGTTTGGGCACCAAGCTCTATCATCTGGGGCCGGAACGCGACCGCAATGTCTTTGACTCGCTGCCCTATGATCCGGTCGATCTGGATCAGGCCGATTTCATCGTCAATACCGGGCCAGTGGAGCTTGACGAGACCGTGGCCGATTACCAAGAGATTCTCGATCGCGCTCTGGCTCGCCACCTGCCCATGGTCTGCGCCAATCCCGATCATGTGGTGATCCGTCAAGGCAAGCGCATCACCTGTGCCGGTGCTATCGCCGGGCGCTATTCTGATATGGGCGGTATGGTGGTGGAGCGTGGCAAGCCCGATCCCGCCATTTACCATATGGCCCTTGGCATGCTGGGCATTCCCGACCGTAACCGGGTTTGCGCCGTGGGTGATGCTCTGCATACCGATATCCGGGGCGGACGTTGTGCGGGCATTGATGCGGTTCTGGTCACCGGCGGCATTCACGCCGACGAACTGGGGATCAAGTGGGGCGAAGCCCCCGACCCGGATCAGTTGGCCGAATTGTCGCGTCATCACGGCGAGCGCCCGATCGCCGCCCTGGTTAAATTTGCGTGGTAAGGAGAGAGCCGTGACTGTTCACGAAACCGATGCCGTGGTGGTTGGAGCTGGCCCGGTCGGGTTATTCACCGTCTTCCAGTGCGGCATGGTCAAGCTGCGCTGTCATGTGGTGGATGCGTTGGAAGCCGTCGGCGGTCAGCTGAGTGCTCTTTACCCGGAAAAGCCTATCTACGATATTCCCGGCCATCCCAAGGTTCTGGCTGCTGATCTGGTGGATCGGCTGACCGAGCAGGCCGCACCTTTCTCACCCCACTATCATTTCGGCGTCCAGGTAACGTCTTTGTCTCGCGATCCCGATCATCGCTGGCGTTGCGGCCTGTCCAATGGCGAGACCATTTTGGCTTTTGTGGTCGTCATCGCTGCCGGAGGCGGAGCTTTCGGCCCCAACCGGCCGCCCCTGGATGGGCTGGAGCAGTATGAAGGGTCCTCTGTCTTCTATCTGGTCCGCCGCCGCGAAGATTTCCGCCATAAGAAGGTCGTCATTGCCGGTGGCGGCGATTCCGCCGTGGACTGGGCCATTTCCCTGTCTGAAGTTGCCGCTAAGGTTATGGTGGTGCATCGTCGCCCCAAATTCCGCGCCGCCCCGGAAAGCGAAGAACGTTTGAAACAGCTGGCGGCATCGGGCGCGGTGGAGCTGGTTGTTCCCTATCAACTCCACAGCCTTGACGGAGCCCATGGCCGATTGTCCGGTGTGGTTGTCGCCGATCTGGATGGGCAGACCAAGCGATTGGATGCCGATATCTTGCTGCCCTTTTATGGCTTATCCACCAATTTGGGACCTATTGCCGAATGGGGGCTGGAGATGGACCGGCACGTCATCGCCGTGGACCCGGCCACTGGCGCCACCAGCGCACCGGGCGTTTTTGCCGCGGGCGATATCTGCACCTATCCAGGGAAGCTGAAGTTGATCTTATCGGGATTTGCCGAAGCCGCCCGTGTCGCTCATTCCGCCCATGACATCGTTCATCCCGGCGAGGCGCTGCATTTCGAGCACTCCACCACATCGGGCGTGCCCGGAGTCAAATAGGATCGAGGGGAAGCCCTCTTATACCAACGGCCATATGTTTTGACCTGTCATCCATATCGGGCTATCGCCCGAACCCATCCGGGGTGATTCCCCGGACCCCTTTGTTTTCTATACTCAGTTCACGTGAGAATCCGAAAGACCGAAGGGCGCAGGGCAATCGGGTGAAGGAGAATGTTCCAACAAACACGGTCGTCATTCCCGCGAAAGCGGGAATCCATGCTGCCACAGGCACGTTTTTCGGCCATG
>JAYTWE010000343.1:0-2904 GCA_043744055.1 Magnetospirillum sp. | reverse complement strand
TTTCTATCCTTCCTTCCCACCGCCTATACCGGCGTATCGCAACTGGGCCTGATCGCGGGCGGCGGTATGCTGATCGCCCTGGTGGTGGATTTCACGGTTCTCCCCGCTCTGCTGGCGCTGCTGAAGCCGCCGCCCGAGAAAGAGCCGGTGGGGCTGAAGCTGGCTGCCGCCGATGACTGGCTGAAACGCAAGGCCCGGCCCATCGTCTGGGTTGCCGGTCTGCTGAGTCTTATGGGGGCGGTGCTGTTGCCCTCCCTGCCGCTGGATTTCGATCCACTCCATCTGCAAGACCCGAAAGCCGAGGCGGTTTCTACCTTCCTCGATCTCGCCAAGGACCCCGATGCCGGTGTCTATGCCGTAGAGACCCTGGCTCCGTCGGTGGCCAAGGCGGGGGAACTGGCGTCCAAATTCGAAGCCCTCCCCCTGGTGCGCCGGGTCATGACGGTGGAGACCTTCGTTCCCGATCAGCAGGACGAGAAGCTGATTATCATCGCCGATCTGGCGAGCGTCCTTGGACCGACGCTGTCACCGGCCAAGCTGCTTGCCGCTCCCAGCGCCATGGAATTACAAGCCTCCGTCGCAAAGGTGGCCGAGCAACTGAGCGTCATTGCCCCCGATCACAAGCCGTCCAAAGCCTTGGCCGGTCATCTGCGCCGAATCGCCGAGTCCGGTCCCAAAGCGGCGGAGAGCTTACAAAGCGCCACCGCCTCCGGCCTCGCCACCCTGGTTGCGGGGTTACGCCGCAGCCTGGACGTGGCTCCGGTAACGCTGGAAAACCTGCCCCCCGAACTGCTTAGGGATTGGATCGCTCCCGATGGCAGGACCCGCATTCGCGTCCTGCCCAAGGAGGAGATGGAAGATCAGGCATCTCGCACCCGCTTCGCCGAGGCCGTCACCGCCATCACCCCCCTGGTGGCCGGCGCCCCCATCGTCATGGAGGAATCGGGCAAGGTGGTGATCCAGGCTTTCGCCTTCGCCGGGATCGGGGCCTTGGTCATGATCGGGATATTACTGGGCCTGATGCTGCGCCGGGTGCGCGATTCCGTGCTGGTGCTGGCTCCGCTGGTGATGGGCGCCATGTGCACCGTGGTGGTTGCCCGCATCTTCGGCCTGTCCCTCAACTTCGCCAATGTGATCGCCCTGCCGCTGCTGCTGGGCATCGGCGTCGCCTTCAACATCTATTTCGTGGTGAACTGGCGAGCCGGAATCACCGACCACCTCCAATCGCCCACCACCCGCGCCGTGCTGTTCAGCGCCATGACCACGGGATCGGCCTTTGGCAGTCTGGCGATTTCCCCCCATCTGGGAACGGCCTCCATGGGAATTTTGCTGTTCTTGTCGCTGGGGGTGTCGGTGGCGGCCACTTTCGTGGTATTGCCCGCCATATTCCACCTGATGGGAAAGCCAAAGACGTGACCAAGCGCCTGATCGTCACCGCCGATGATTTCGGCCGGTCCATTCCCGTCAATGAAGCGGTGGAGGACGGCCATTCCAACGGTATCCTGACCGCCGCCAGCCTGATGGTGAACGAAGCCGCGGTTGATGACGCCGTGGAGCGTGCCCGCCGTCTGCCCAATCTGGGTGTGGGGCTGCACGTCACCTTGGTGGACGGCATTCCCGCCCTGCCCGCGTCGCACATTCCCGATCTGGTGGGAGCCGACGGACAGTTCACCCTGGATCTGGTTCGGCTGGGAGCGCGTATCTTCCTAAAGCGCGATGTTCAGCGCCAAGTCCGCGAGGAAATGCGCGCCCAGTTCGAGAAGTTCAAGGCCACCGGCCTCCCCCTCGCCCATGTGGACTTCCACCACCACTATCACCAGCACCCCACCGTGTTCGATCTGGTGCTGGATCTGGCGGTGGAATACGGGGCTCCGGGCATCCGCATCCCGTGGGAGCCGCCGTTGCTGTCTTACAAGGCGCGCGGAGATAAATTGGGGCTGCGGCTGATGAACGGCATCTTCCATTGGCGGCGCACCCAGCGCATGCGCGCCGCCGCCAAGCGCTGGGGATTGGTCGTCAACGACTACGCCTTCGGCGTCAACGATAGCGGCGCCATGAGCGCGGATAAGGTCGCCTCGTTCCTCGACGCCCTGCCCGACGGCCTGTCCGAGATCTACAGCCACCCCGCCACCCGCCACTGGGAAGACCGCCCCATGCCGCCCCATTATCTGGTGGCCGAGGAATACAAGGCCCTGACCGATTCTGGCAACCGCGCCAAAGTACGCGACAAGGGCATCCATCTGACCACCTTCGCCGCCGAGGCCAAACGCCCATGAAAGCCGCCATTGCCCGCCTAGGCCTGATCGCAATCATTTTAGGCATCGCGTGGTGGATGCGCGACGGGTTCGGCGACGTCAAGGGCGCCCTGGACACCGCGGGCTGGACCGGCGTCGTGATCTTGTCGGCTTATCACCTTTTGCCGCTGTCCCTGTGCGGACTGAGCTGGGCTTCGCTCCAATCGCAACTGCCGCTGCGGGTTTTCATCCTGGGTCGCTGGATCAAGGATGGAGTGGGAGAGCTGGCCGGATTCCTCCCCCTGTCCGGCGAAGTGGTCGGCATCCGCATGATGACCGGCCACGGCATGCGTACCGCCGAGGCCAGCGCCGTCATGGTGGGCGACGTCACCGCCGAGGCCATTGCCCAGATCGTATTCAGCCTGTTGGGCGTCGCCATGTGGATGACCAACTTCCCCGATGCCGAAATCACCCGCTGGGCGCTGATCGCCATGGCCATCAGCATTCCCTGCGTCGCCGCCTTCATCGCCTTGCAGAAATCCTCGGTAATGCGGTTCTTGGAGACCCTGCCCTCCAAGCTGATGCCGCAAAGCTTTGACGCCCCCGATGCCGATGCCGGTGTTCATGCCGCCATCCATACCCTGTATGCCGATAAGCGCCGCGTCGCCAT
>JAYTWE010000342.1:0-6080 GCA_043744055.1 Magnetospirillum sp. | reverse complement strand
CCCTCCCCTCGGCTTGCCGGGGGGAGGCCGGGAGGGGGGCTCTGGCCGAACGCCCCCTCCCCAACCCTCCCCCAGCAAAGCTGGGGGAGGGAGAAGTGCTGAAGGTCAACGCATCCCAAGCCCAAGGCCTGAAACCACCGGTTATCCACAAAAATTCACAAGTATAACCTAAATATAGTCTTGCACTGACTTGGGCCGTGTGGTTGGCTACCCATGGTGCGGGCACCTGTCAGCCGCACACTAGGTTTAGATTCAGGTCGGCTCCCGGACGGTAGCCATGCCAAGGAGGACTCGGGCATGACGTTGACCGCCGCTTATCAGGACAAAGACGTTCAGGCCAATCCCATGGATATGGTCGAGCAGGTGGTCACGGCCAATGACTGGGTCTTTGACCGCCGCAATGACGAAGAACTTGCCGCCGAAGTTCCCGGTCAGTGGTGCAATTACTCGCTCTACTTTGCTTGGCGCGAAGATATGGGGGCCATGCACTTCACCTGCGCATTCGACATGAAAGTGCCCGAGGCCAAGCGTGCCCCCATTTATGAATTGCTGGCCACCATCAACGAGAAGCTGTGGCTGGGCCATTTCGGCCTATGGGATGACGATGGGATTCCCATGTTCCGCCACACTTCGCTGCTGCACGGTGGTGCAGGGCTATCGCCCGAACAGCTGGAAGATCTGGTCGATCTGGCCGTCAGCGAGTGTGAACGTTTCTATCCCGCGTTCCAGTTCGTGATCTGGGGCGGCAAAAGCGCCCGCGAGGCCGTCGCCGCATCCCTGCTCGATACCGTCGGCGAAGCCTGACCTCTTCAATCTCTCCATGAATCAAAACTGACATATCCGATGAGCCCGGAGCTTTTCTCATGACCAAAATACTTCTAGTGGGTTGCGGCAAGATGGGGTCTGCCATGTTGTCCGGTTGGCTGGATCAGGGCATCAAAGCCTCGGACGTGGTGGTGGTCGAGCCCTCCGCTCCAGCCCTCGGCGTCGCCGTGGTCGCCAGCGAGTCCGAAATCCCTACGGACTTTGCCCCCGATGTGGTGGTTCTGGCGGTCAAGCCACAGGTCATGGCCGCAGCACTGCCGCCCTATGCCCGGTTCGGAAAGGCTGTTTTTCTGTCTATCGCGGCGGGCAAACCCATCGCCTTCTTTCACTCCCATCTCGGCGCATCCGCCGCCATCATCCGCGCCATGCCCAATACTCCCGCAGCGGTTCGGCGCGGCATCACCGTATGCTGCCCCGGCCCGAATGTGACCGCCGAACAGCGGGGCCTTTGTCAGTCCCTGCTGGAATCCGTGGGCGAGGTGGGATGGCTGGAAGATGAAGGCTTGATGGATGCGGTGACCGCCGTTTCCGGCTCTGGCCCCGCCTACCTGTTCTTGCTGGCCGAGACGCTGGCCCAAGCCGGAATCAATCAAGGATTACCGGAAGATCTGGCCGTGCGGCTGGCCCGCGCCACCGTAGCGGGATCTGGAGAGCTGTTGCGGCAATCATCGGAAAGCGCGGCCCAACTCCGCATGAACGTCACCAGTCCGGGGGGCACCACGGCCGCCGCCTTGGCGGTATTGATGGCGGAGAATAACGGTGTCCCGTCCCTCATGAACGAAGCGGTGGCGGCAGCCACCCGACGGGGCAAGGAACTTGCCACCTGAAAGTATAAATATGCATCTTTAGTATGTTTTTCATGGCGCTGCTTGAGTCTGATTGACTCTTTCGCATGTGCGAGATTATCTTCGCCGCACCGCACAAATCCCTCGGTTGGAGACGCCACCATGGCCGCCAAGCAGACTGAACAGTTTTTCGATTTCGATATCAGCAAATATCTGGGCGACTTCAAGGTCCCCGGCGTGGATGTCGAGACCATTGTCGCCAATCAGCGCAAGAACATCGAAGCCCTGACCCAGGCCAACAAGATGGCCTTCGAGGGTTTGCAAAATGTCGTGAAGCGTCAGGTCGAGATCCTGCGTCAGACCATGGACGACGTTGCCCTGGTCTCCAAGGATTTCGCCGAGCCCGGCACCCCCCAAGATAAGGCCGCCAAGCAGGCCGAATATGCCAAGGACGCCTTCGAACGCGCCCTGAGCAATGCCCGCGAGCTGTCCGAGATGATCGCCAAGGCCAATTCCGAGGCGTTCGACCTGTTGAACAAGCGCTTCACTCAGAGCCTCGACGAGGCCCGTGAGCTGTTCCAGAAGGCTGGCAAGAAGTAATCTTCTTCCCGACTTTCGAAGACGATGTTAACGGCCGTCCCTTTGGGGCGGCCGTTTTGTTTTGCCCATTCCCCCTCCCCGTTTTCATCACCTTCACGACTCCCCATATGCATCAGAACAAATTAAACCAGCAATTCGGCACTAGAATGCGCATTTAGAACTTTTCAAAGTCCGTTTTGTGCACTATAGTGCAGACAGTCACCCCAATAAGGCGCCCAGCCAATGATCGATTTTCAAACCTCTCCCGATCGCTACCGCCACTGGAAGCTTGCCTTCGACGGAGCCGTCGCGACACTCACCATGGATGTGGACCCCACGTCCACCCTGGCCCCCGGCTATGAGCTGAAGATGAACTCCTATGATCTGGGAGTGGATATCGAGCTTTACGACGCGGTCCAGCGTCTGCGGTTCGAGCACCCGGAAGTGCGTGCCGTTGTCATGGCTTCGGCCAATCCAAAGATCTTTTGTGCCGGAGCCAATATCAAAATGCTGGGCGTCTCCAGCCATGGTCACAAAGTGAACTTCTGCAAGTTCACCAACGAGACCCGCAATTCCATCGAAGACGCCACCGAGAACTCGAAGCAGAACTATATGTGCGCGGTCAGCGGCACCGCTGCTGGCGGCGGTTATGAACTGGCGCTGGCCACCGACTACATCATGATGGTCGATGACGGCAATACAGCGGTCTCTCTGCCGGAAGTTCCCTTGCTGGCCGTGCTGCCCGGCACCGGTGGCCTGACCCGCGTGGTGGATAAGCGCAAGGTGCGCCGTGATCTGGCCGACATCTTCTGCTCCATCGAAGAAGGCGTGAAGGGCAAGCGCGCCGTGGAATGGCGTCTGGTGGATGCGGTGGTTCCGTCATCCTCGTTCAAGGAAGCGGTCAAGACTCAGGCTGCTTCCATGGCCGCTACCTCTGATCGTCCCGGCGGCAAGGGCGTGGTGCTGACCCATCCGGCCCGCACCATCTCGGACACCGAAGTCAGCTATCCCCATATCACCATCACCTTCGACCGCGACACCCGCGCCGCCAATATCACCCTGAAGGGGCCAAGCGCCGCCGCGCCGACCGATCTGGCTGGCATTCACGCCCAGGGCATCGAGTTCTATCCCCTGGCTCTGGCCCGTGAATTAGACGACGCTATTCTTCATCTGCGTGCCAACGAGACCTCGGTGGCGTCCTGGGTGATCCGCACTCAAGGCGACATGGAGCTGGTCGCCGGTTACGACGCCGCCCTGCAAAAGCATTCCGGCGACTGGCTGGTGCGTGAAATCCTGCTCTACTGGAAGCGGACCATGAAGCGCCTGGACACCACCAGCCGCACCCTGTTCGCCCTGGTGGAGCCAGGGTCATGCTTCGGCGGCTTCATGGCTGAAATCCTGTTCGCGGTGGATCGCTCTTATATGCTGGACGGCACTTTCGAGAACAGCGACCTGCCCGAAGCCAAGATCCGCTTGTCGGCTTTGAACTTCGACGGTCTACCCATGGGCAACGGCATTTCCCGCCTTGCCACCCGTTTCTTGGGCGAGCCCGACTCGGTGGGCCGTGCCAAGGACAAGGCCGGACAGGACCTGAACGCCAAGACCGTGGCCGAGATGGGCTTGGTCACCGCCACCCCCGACGATATCGACTGGGAGGATGAAATCCGCCTTATCCTTGAAGAGCGGGCGGCGTTCTCTCCCGACTCGCTCACCGGCATGGAAGCCAATCTGCGCTTCGCCGGTCCCGAGACCATGGAAACTAAAATCTTTGGCCGTCTCACCGCCTGGCAGAACTGGATTTTCCAGCGCCCCAACGCCGTCGGCGAGAACGGAGCCCTCAAACTCTACGGCACCGGCAAGCGCGCCGCCTACAATCAGGAAAGGGTGTAACTCCCATGTCGAGCATCAATTACACCGACAAGATCCCCAACAACGTCAATCTGTCGGAAGACCGCAAGCTTCAACGCGCCCTGGAATCCTGGCAGCCGCACTATATCGACTGGTGGAAAGAGATGGGACCCGAGGGAACCTCCACCTCGGAAATCTATCTGCGCACCGCCATTTCCGCCGAGCCCGACGGCTGGGCTCAGTTCGGCCATGTGAAGATGGAAGACTACCGCTGGGGCATCTTCCTGGCGCCGCCGGAGAAGGACCGTAAAGTCAATTTTGGCGCCCATAAGGGCGTGGATGCCTGGCAGGACGTCCCCGGCGAATACCGCTCCATGCTGCGCCGTCTGATTACCGTTCAAGGCGATACCGAACCGGCCTCGGTGGAACAGCAGCGTCTGCTGGGCCAGTGCTGCCCCTCGCTCTACGACCTGCGCAATCTGTTCCAGGTCAATGTGGAGGAAGGCCGCCATCTGTGGGCCATGGTCTATCTGCTGCACGCCCATTTCGGCAAGGACGGCCGCGAGGAAGCGGAAGAGATGTTGCAACGCCGCTCGGGCGATGCCGACAAGCCCCGCATCCTGGGGGCCTTCAATGAGAAGACCGCCGACTGGCTGGCCTTCTTCATGTTCACCTTCATCACCGACCGCGACGGCAAGTATCAGCTTTGCGCCTTAGCGGAATCCGGTTTCGATCCGCTGTCACGCTCGTGCCGGTTCATGCTGACCGAGGAAGCCCACCATATGTTCGTGGGAGAATCGGGTGTCGGCCGCATCATCGAACGCGCCTGTCAGGTCATGAAAGAGAACCGCACCGAGGATGTGCGCAAATTTGGCGTTATCGACCTGCCCACCATCCAGCGTTACCTGAACTTCCACTACTCGGTGACCTCGGATCTGTATGGCGCCGAAGTCTCCACCAACGCGGCGACGTCTTACAATATGGGCCTCAAGGGCCGCTACGAAGAAACCAAGATCAGCGATGATCACCAGTTGGAGCACAGCGCTTATTCCGTGCTGCACCCGGTGGAAGGTGGTTTCAAATCCATCGAGGTCCCCGCCTTGAACGCGCTGAACGAGCGTCTGCGTCTGGACTGGGCCGAAGACGTAGCCAAGGGCGTCGATCGCTGGAACAAGATCATCGCCAAACATGGTATCGACTTCAAGCTGACCCTGCCCCATCTGGCCTTCAACCGCGCTATCGGCCACTTCTCCGACATCGCGGTCGATCCCCAGGGTAAAGTCATCAGCAAGGAAGAGTTCGCCCGCCGCCACGATGAATGGCTGCCCTCGCCCTCCGACCTCGCCTATGTGCTGTCCCTCATGGGCGGCGCGGTCACCAAGCCCGGTCAGTTCGCCAACTGGATCGCGCCGCCCGCCCGCGGCATCAACAATCAGTCGGTGGACTTCGATTACGTCCGCTTCGCTTAAGGCAGATCATCCCCCCGGACCCGCTCCGGGGGGACCCTTTTATTGCAAGGTGCGGCCATGGAACTCAGACGTCAGCACTTGATCGACCCGGTGGTCTGCATCCGCTGCAACACCTGCCAGGAAGCCTGCCCGGTCGATGCCATCACCCACGATTCCAACAATTACGTGGTGTCCTACGAGAAGTGCACCGGCTGCCGCACCTGTGTGTCTCCCTGCCCCACCGGAGCCATCGACAATTGGCTGCTGGCGGATCGGCCCTGGACCTTGGACGAGCAGTTCAGCTGGGACGAGTTGCCCGCATCCCATCCCAGCCATGGGGCCACCATCGTCGAGACTCCGGCCGAGGTCACAACCTTGCTGGACGCCGCCACCACCGCCACCGGAGGCCGGGTTCCCGCCCCCGCCAGCGCCGCCGAGCCCTTCACCAATATCTATTCGCGCGAAGCCCCGGTCACCGCCCGCGTGGCGGGCAATATGCGCATCACGGCCGAAGGTTCTGAATCCGACATCCATCATGTGGTTCTCGACTTCGGAGCCAACGCCTTCCCCTTTCTGGAAGGCCAGAGCATCGGCA
>JAYTWE010000341.1:0-3658 GCA_043744055.1 Magnetospirillum sp. | reverse complement strand
CCATGTTCTCGGTCAACGCCGCCGCCGGTTCTCCGGCTTATGTGTCGCTCACGGTCTATGACCGCGACAAATACGGCGGTAAGGAAACCTATAATTACGGCACCATGACCGCCACCAATGGCGCCACCTATAAGGCGGGCGGCTTCACCGTCAATTTCGCCAAGGTTGGCGGGCAGTATGTGACCGCCAATGGTCAGTCGCTGTCGGACTTCACCTTCAGCGCTTCGATCCAGGAAGACCGGGTGGCGAATTTCGCCATGTACGCCTATGACAGCGCGGGAACCGTGCTGACCAGCCGTAATGTGGAAGTGGTCACCCATGCTTCCATCATCGACTCTACTCCCGGCATCGCTACCGCGACGGAAATCGCCAATATCGCCAAATCCATGATCGGCAAGGTCTGGGATTCCAGCGGTTGTTGGAATCTGGCTTGTGATATTTCCGCCACCGCCGGTGCGGCGCTTTCGATCAATTCGGGCTGGATCAGCCCGGCGGTCGGCACCAATGGTCAGTGGAATGTCGCCTACAGCGCCTATACCGGCGTCAAGGCCAATTGGATGGCGACGCTTCAGGCTGGCGACATGGTTGAGTTGGGATGGAAGGGCGCCAATTCCGGTCATATCTTCACCATCGACAAGGTCGTCAACGGGGCTGCCTATCTGGTGGATAATTCCGGCGCTTATGTGAATAAGCCTGGCTCTGATGCGACGGATCTCTATGTGGCCGAGCGCAAGATCTCCGAATACGCTCCTTATATTGATCAGAACACCGTGGTGGTGTTTCGCGCCAATGGTGTCGCTTCGTCGGTCGCTAATGTGACGGCCACCACCTTGGTCAACCCATTCACCAATCTGGGGGTCGGCAAAACCGTCTCGGCCGCCAGCCTGTTCCGCAGCACTGATGTGGACAATGACAGCATCAGCCAGTACATGGTCCGCGACCTTGGCAATAATGGCGGTTATTTCGCGCTGAACGGTGTCAAGCAGACGTCGGGGCAGTGGACCACTCTCAGTGCGGCCCAGGTGTCGCAGCTGACCTATACCGGCGCCGCTTATGGCTCGTCCTCCGAGACCATCGAGGTTAAGGCTTTCGACGGCAAGGCCTGGGGGGCCAGTGATACCGGTCGCATGATTAGCCTGTGGGACCAGACGGCTCAGAATGACGAGAAGACCTTCCGTAACTTTGGCGCCATCGACAAGAACAATGCTCCGGTCAAGGCGACCGAATGGGTCGGCTCTACCGATAAGTATGATTTGTGGACGTTCTCGATTTCCAGCCAATCGACCTCGGTCGATATCCAACTCGCCAATATGACCGGTCAGGTCAATATGTGGGTGTTCGACAGCAAGGGCAGTGTCGTCGGCTCCGCCTATGGCAACGCCTATAACAATACCGCCAGCAAGTTGAGCGGAGTCCTTGGTATCGGCAGCTACACCATCCGTCTTGACGATTACATGGGTGATACCAATTACGACCTGACCATCGGCAAAACGGGAACCTTGCCGACTGTGATCTCGGGGAATGCCAGTCAGGCCATCGTCGGCAATACCGCGCTGAAATCCACTTCGGGTGCCGACCAGTTCTTCGCTGGTGTATCGCCGTTGTCCGGGACTGCTCCGTCATTGGCTTTGGCCGATAGTATGGGCCTGGGATCGGGTTGCGCCGATACCACGCTGATCCAGATTCCGGTCAACCAGAACGATCGTCTGCTTCTCGCTCAGGTTTAGCGTAATTCCCGGCCACCTCTGATATTTAAGGGTTTTTGCGGATATTTAAGGTTTTTTGTGGATCGCGGCGACGAGACAGGTCGCCGCGATCTTCGTTTTCTCAGTTCCGCTTAAGCAGAGAACTGGCGCGCGTTACCGCCTCGCGGGCGGCGAGGACCAATCCCTCTTTGGTGATGACAGCGGCCGCCGTGATATAGGAGATCTCGTCGGCGCGATCGAGAAGGTCAAAGGCTTGGGACAGCTCTCTACCTGCGTCGATTAACCGAGTCCAATTGTCCATTTTCACCTCCCTTGTATCTTGATTGTATAAAAGAAGTTCAGCCGCCTCCCGGTGAGGCTGGGCATGATCGTGGGTCATATTCATGAGAGTGGGTGGCGTCCCCCAACCTGGGTCGAGTCCATTGCCGTTCCTTTTTTAGAAAAGGGCGGCGGGCCAGTGGTGGCGACGGCGGGCGATCCATAAAGGGATCGCGGGAGCCGTCGTCACATACTGTCGCGGCTCTGGCGGGGGTTGTTTTGGTGGGGGTTATTCTGGGGAAAGGCGCCCCGCGCGTCGGTCGTCAACATGTCCACTTCCCTTTCGGTTACCGGCAGAATTTTGCCGGTTCCTCCAAAAAGGACGCGATCGTCGTTGCATAACCTCGGATGGGCCATCGGCACGTGCGTGTGCGTCACTAATTTGACTTATATACCTATGGCTTTAGGGGGGCAATCCCTAGAAATGTTACATTTTCCCAGAAATAATACATTTTCATCAGGTCGAGGGCTTGATCCCATCCCCTCTATTGTCGCTTGGCTGCAAGTGCCAGAACGGCTTGTTTATCGGTCTTGAAGACGTGATCCATCAGCCATTCGCGAAGGAAGGCCAGCATCTCCATGGATATGGTTTTCTTGCCGTTATGGAAATCCTCGGCAAACTGACCGACCTTGGCCAACAGATCCGCATGAACTTTCTTGTGTCCCGCCAGACTGGGGAGCCCACCGTCTTGCCAGATGCGCTCTTCGCGAGCGAAGTGCTTGGTGGTGTAGTGCGCCAGTTTGTTCAAAATTCCGCCAAGCACATCGCGTCCCCTGGACTGCATCATGGCGGTACTGAGTTCGTTGACATACTGGACCAGTAATTTGTGATCGGCATCGATCTCGGTATTACCGGTCAGCCAATTGTCACCCCATCTCAGGCTGGGGGTGCCGTCTTGGACACCCATCAAGAAGTTGTCGACGATGGCGCGCAGAACCTCGGACTGGCCGCTCATCTGGACGGAGGAGTCCAGCATGGTTGATGCGGAGCCTTGCATTTGCGCCGCTTCCTTGACGACCCAATTGATGGAGGAGGCGACCATGGTTGTTCCTTGGGCGGCTTCTTGGGCAGAGCGGGCAATCTCCTTGGTCGCGGCTCCTTGTTCTTCTACCGAGGCGGCGATGGAGCTGGAGATTTCATTGACGTGTTCCACCGAGATGGTGATCTCGCGGATGGCTTCAACCGCAGCCTGACCGGCCGTTTGAACCGAAGAAATCTGCTCGGCGATTTCGGCGGTGGCCTGGGAGGTCTTGTCGGCCAATTGCTTGACCTCTTGGGCGACGACGGCAAAACCGTGACCGTGCTCGCCAGCCCTGGCCGCTTCGATCGTGGCGTTCAAGGCCAGCATTCGGGTTTGTGATGCGATGGTCTGGATAAAGGTCACCACCGTTCCGATCCGATTGGATGCTTCGAACAGAGATTGAACGATGGCATCTGTCCGGGCTGCATCGGCAGCGGCCTTGACGGCGACTTGCGAGGCTTCATTCACCCGTGCCGAAATCTCCTCGATGGAATAGGCCAGTTCTTCCGAGGCTGCCGCCATGGCTTGGACATTGGCGGTTGCCGCGTTGGAGGACTGATCCACCGTTTTCATTTGCCCCACGGTTTGGCTGGCGAATGAGTCCATTTCTCG
>JAYTWE010000340.1:0-1921 GCA_043744055.1 Magnetospirillum sp. | reverse complement strand
CGGGAGAACTGGCCGCCCCCATCAGCGAGGTCGAGCTTGAGCTGCGCAAAGGAAACCCGGAACGGCTATTCATCTTAGCCCGCAGAATCTTGAAGGCGGTCGCCGCCCGTCCGTTGATCTCCAGTAAATCAGATCGCGGCTACCGACTGGCCACCGGCAAGATCAGTGCGCCCTTAAAAGCCAAGGCCCCCTATCTTGATCTCAACCTGACCATTGGCGACTCCTTCCAGACCATTGCCCGGTCCTGTCTGGATCATTTGCTTATCAACGAGCATTGCCTTCTGACCACCGGAAATGGCGAAGCCATCCATCAGATGCGTGTCGCGCTCCGCCGGTTGCGCTCCGCCATCAAAATCTTCCGCCCGATCTTGAACAGCCCGCAACTGGCCGATATCAAAGCCGATCTGCGCTGGCTGCTGACCCATCTCGGCCCGGCCCGCGATGCCGAGGTCTTTTTAGCCGAGATCATTGATCCGGTGGTGCAGCGCCACCCCGACAATGACGGCCTGAACGCCTTACGCCCCCACTGTAAAAACGACCGCGAGGCAAAGATGGCCGAAGCGGTGGCCGCAGTGAAAAGCCGCCGCTTTACCGCTTTGGTTCTCCACCTGGGAGAATGGGTGGAAATCGGTGATTGGCGCGGAACCGTCGGGGCACCACCACGCCATCGCCTGGAAGCCCCCATCGCCCCCTTTGCCTTTTCCAGAATGGGAAAAGCCATCGACAAGCTGATGTCAGGCAGCAAGGATTCCCTAAGCCGCCTCAGCCCCGAGGAACAGCACGAGATCCGTATCTTGTGCAAGCAGGTTCGATATTCCGGCGAGTTCTTTGCCTCGCTGGTGCCGCGCAAGCAAATGAAGGTCTATCTGGCGGAACTGGCGGAACTTCAAGACGTCTTGGGCCAGCTCAACGATATCGCCGTCGCTGGACCCAAGCTGAGTGGGAAGCAGATGACGGGAACCAAGGCCAAGGCAGCAGGGTTGGTGGCTGGCTGGCACCATTCCCGTCGAGCCGCCCTGACCACCGAAGCGGAAAAAGCTTGGAAGCGCTGCCGCTCATCCCCCTTGCCCTGGGAAGGGTAATCACCAGCGGGATCACACCGTGAATTGGCGGATCAGAATGGCTTCGATTTCCGATTCGGCAATGGGGCGGCTGAACAGATAGCCCTGGGCGATGTCACAATTGATCGCGTCTAGATGAGCCAATTGCTCGACGGTCTCCACCCCCTCGGCGATCACCTTCAGCCCAAGCCCCGAGGCCATGGCGACAATGGTTTCCACCAGCACCTTGCGCTCCTGACGCTCCAGCATGCCGATCATGAATGAGCGATCAATCTTCAGCGTGTTGAAAGGGTAACGTTCAAGATAGCTCAGGGATGAATAGCCGGTTCCGAAATCATCAATGGACAGATGGACCCCCATCCCCCCCAGGGAGTGGAGCAAGTTATCCACATCGCCACGTTCCGCCAGCAGCAATCCCTCGGTGATCTCCAGTTCCAGATTTGTGGCGGAAAGACCGGAATCGGATAGAGCCCCACGCACGTCATCAATAAAACCGACATCTTGGAATTGACGCGGCGAGACATTGACGCAAACCCGGACCTCACTATGACCGGCATCCACC
The DNA here is from genome assembly GCA_043744055.1 of Magnetospirillum sp. GTDB lineage: Bacteria > Pseudomonadota > Alphaproteobacteria > Rhodospirillales > Magnetospirillaceae > Phaeospirillum. The sequence goes on along the minus strand of JAYTWE010000340.1, from coordinate 298 downwards.
CAGCGGCGGGCGGCATGACAGGCTGAAAACAAAACCATCCGCCCAATAGGAACGATCAGACCGCTGGTCTCGGCCAAGGATATAAAGCGATCGGGGGGCATATTGCCCAATTCAGGGTTCTTCCACCGCAGCAAGGCCTCCATGCCCAAAACCCGGCCGGTTCGAACCTCCACCAGCGGCTGATAATGCAAGAACAGCTGATCGGTGCCCACGGCGCGGCGCAACTCGCCTTCGATCTTCAGCCGGGCCTCGGCCTCCTCGTTCATGCGCGCGGTAAAGAAGCAGTAGCGGTTCCGGC
>JAYTWE010000339.1:0-2358 GCA_043744055.1 Magnetospirillum sp. | reverse complement strand
AGACGAAGACGCCACGTCCTTGCAGACGCAACTGGTTACGCTCGCCCGCCGGTCCAGGAAGTAAGAGGGGAGAGCTGAACAGGGCTCGGGCTTCTTGGGCGTAATAGCGTAAGAAATCAACGGCCTCTCGGATTTCTGCTACGGAATCTGGGATGGTCTTGCCCGCCTCGCGGATGGCTAGATGTATCAGGCGAGGGGCGTTCTTCTCAAAGGCATCGGCGGCGCGCTCCAACACAGTGGCCCTGGCATCGCCTCCCAAAGCATCCCAGTCTGCGAAGGCCTCCGCCGCCTTGGTCACCGCATTATCGGCTTTGGGAGCGGGAAGGGGGCCACACGGATACTCATCTGCCGCTAGGGCATGATCCAGCTCGGCCAAGGTCTTGGGGTCGCAGAGGTCCAATCCCGCTGAATTGTTTCGATTAAGAAACAGATCACGGGGGAGCCGGAGCCCCGCTGTTATTGGGATGGCATCAAGGGGATCGCTGACCACTTGCTCCACCGGGATGGCGGCGTCAGCCAGCCGGTTGACAAAAGAGCTGTTCGCCCCGTTTTCCAGCAATCGGCGGACGAGATAGGGGAGTAAGTCTTCGTGGCTGCCCACCGGCGAATAGGTGCGGCAGGGCGGATCAGGAACCAGGTGTTGGTAGAGGGCTTCACCCATACCGTGAAGCCGCTGAAACTCCCAATCCTGGCGGTTTCCCGCCATATGGCGCAATGCCGCGATGGTATGGGCATTGTGGGTGGCGAACTGGGGAAAGAAAGCGGATGGTTGCGCCAGTAATTTCGCGGCGCATGCCAGATAGGAGATGTCGGTTGCGGCCTTGGTGGTAAAGACGGGATAGCTGGCCAGCCCGCGTTCTTGTGCCCGCTTGATCTCGCTGTCCCAATAGGCGCCCTTGACCAGACGTACCATCAGCCGCTTTCCGCAGTGCCTTGCCCGTTCGGCCAGCCAATCAATCATGGGGCCTGATCTTTTCTGGTAGGCCTGGACCGCCAGTCCAAATCCCTCCCAACCGGACAACCCTGGTTCCGCAAGGATCGCGGCGATCAAATCCATGGATAAATCCAGGCGGTCAGCCTCTTCGGCATCGACCGTCAACCCGATATTGACAGAACGGGCGAGGTGGCAAAGCTCGATCAGTCGAGGCGTCAGCTCTTGACGCACCCGGTCACGTTGCGACATCTCATAGCGGGGATGCAGGGCCGACAGCTTGACCGAAATGCCAGGACCAAGGATGGGGCCGCGCCCGGCCGAAGCCGCGCCGACGGCACAAATGGCATCGGCATAGGAGGTCATATAGCTATTGGCGGCAGTCGCGGTTCGCGCCGCTTCGCCCAACATGTCGAAAGAGTGGCGATAGCCCTTGGCCTCCCAGGCCTCGGCATGGTCCAAGGCTTCGGCGATGGTGCGGCCCATGACGAACTGGCGGCCCAAAATCCCCATGGCGGCCATCAAAGCTTTCCGCACCACGGCATCGCCCAGCCGCTCGATCAGGGACCGGGCGGCGCGGATGGGGCTGTGCTCGTCCAAATGCAAAACCCTGGAGCCGAACATCAATGCCCAGGTCGAGGCGTTGACGAAGGCCGAGGGGCTATGGCCCAAATGCTCATCCCAATGAGCCGAACCGATCTTGTTGCGGATCAGAAGGTCGATGGTGGCGGCATCTGGAATACGCAGCAGTGCCTCGGCCAGACACATCAGCACGACGCCTTCCGGGGTGGAAAGGCGGTATTCCGCCAGGAAGCCGTCTAAATTCATCATATGGTGTTGATGGCTGCGGGCACTCGTTACCAGAGTGCGGGCGCCAGCCACAATGCGGCCCCGCTCATCGGAGTTCAGCGGAACCGCCGCCGCCAGGACTTTGACCAATTCCGCTTCATCGACCGCCTTCATGTCATGAAGTGCGGCCCGGTCAGGGGAATCGGCAAAGCTGGCGGCTAGGATCATTCAACCTCCCAAAGGAGATCAGTGCGATTTGCAGGTCCGAAAACCAAGCAGGGTATAGGCAGGGCACCAGCTTAAGATTGCGGTCAGCAGCGGAACCACACCGATCCAAGCCCACCAACCAACTGTACCAGTAGCGGCCAGAGCGATCAGAACGATACCGGCGATAATCCGGGCGATGCGGTCGATGCCGCCGATATTCTTGTTCATGCGAGGTCTCTCTTTGTAAGGATATGGCGATTGCGTGCCGCCATTAAAGCCACCCCTTACCATCAGCGTCCGTGACAAGATCACACAGCGCGGGAAAGTTCGCTTAGGTTCTGTTGACAATTACGCCATCCAGATGACGGTCGCGGCGATATAGAGGAAGGCCTTGAAGTTTCTGGCGCGTTTGGCGTAGCGGGTTGCGATGG
>JAYTWE010000338.1:0-7746 GCA_043744055.1 Magnetospirillum sp. | reverse complement strand
GTCATTGTCGAGGGAATGTCTGGTGACGACGGGACCTGACAGTCCCGCCTTACGCCACCCTACATGCGCATACCGCCGCGCAGCTTGAACCGCTGGATTTTACCCGTGGCGGTTTTGGGCAGGGCTTCGACGAATTCCACCCAGCGGGGATATTTGTAAGGAGCCAGCTTGGATTTCACATAGGCCTGGAGTTCTTCGGCCAGAACCTCGCTGCCATTTTCACCGGGAGCGAGAACCACAAAGGCTTTCGGCTTAATCAGACCTTCACCGTCCGCCTCGCCCACCACAGCGGCTTCTTGCACCTTTTCGTGGGAGATCAGGGCGGCTTCCACCTCGAAAGGCGACACCCAGATACCGCCGACCTTCAGCATGTCGTCGCCACGACCGGCATAGCGGTAATAGCCGTCATCATCCACATAGTATTTATCGCCGGTATGGGTCCACTCCCCCCGGAAGGTCTTCAACGATTTTTCACGCTGATTCCAATAGGCCACCGCCGAGGATGGCCCCCGCACGATCAACTCACCCATTTCGCCCTGGGGAACATCTTTCCCGTCATCGCTGATGATCTTCAGCTCATATCCCGGAACCGGCTTGCCCGATGTGCCATAGCGGACTTCACCATGGCGATTCGACAAGAAGATATGCAGCATCTCGGTGGAGCCGAGACCGTCCAGAATGGCGGCGCCAAAGCGCTCTTCCCAACGCTTGCCCACATCCTCGGGCAAGGCCTCGCCCGCCGAGACGCAGACCCGCATCCGGGTTGACCCCGTCTCACGCTTATACTGCGGATCGGCCAGGATGGAGCCGTAAAGGGTGGGAACTCCGTAGAAGATGGTGGGCTGGTGATCGGCCAGGGTTTTCATGACCGCTTCCGGGGTCGGGCGGTCTTTCAGCAGCACGGTGGTGGCGCCCACATGCAGCGAGAAGGTCATGCCATTGCCCAGACCATAGGCAAAGAACAGCTTGGCAGCCGAAAAGGTAACATCGTCTTCTTGAATGCCCAGAACCTGCTGACCGTAATGCACCGCAGTAGCGGGCAAATCGCGCTGGAGATGAAGGGCTCCCTTGGGGGCACCGGTGGAGCCCGAGGAATACAGCCAGAACGCCACATCGTCGCGGGTGGTCTCGGCAGTCTTCAGCTTGGAATCGGCCTTGGCCAGCAGATCGGACAGCAGCGGATGGCCGAAGCCATTCTTGCCAGAGACGATCACCGTCTCCAACAGCGGCAGATCGGGAAGAATGGGTTCGACCTTGTCAAACAACTCCTCGCTGATAACCAGAATGCGAGCCCGACTATCGGACAGCATATAGCCGTAATCACCGGTGGTCAGCAGAGTGTTGAGCGGAACCGGAACGATACCGGCCTTGATGGCTCCCCAGAACACCGCCGGAAAGTCCATGGTATCCAGGGTAATCATGGCAATGCGGTCCTCCATATGGAGGCCGAGATCCTTCAACATATTGCCCGCCCGATTGACCTTGTCGGCCAGTTGGGCATAGGTGTGGCTGCCTTCTGCGTCAATATAAGCGATCTTGTCGCCGCGACCTTGTTTCAGGTGACGGTCGATGAACCAGGCCGAGGCATTGTAGTCGCGCGGAATATCAAGCGCATGCTCGGACGAGGCGATGGTGGACGTCATCACGGAATCTCCTTCCTCTCTGTCTTGTCACGACTGCTTTGTCTGTCACAATCCAATATATCGTTCGAGTATGCTCGAATCTGTTCTCAGCATGTCAGGCCCACCGTCATAAACTACCTCACCTTTTACTAAGATGACGTGACGGTCGGCCAGATCCAGCAGCACGCCCACATTCTTATCGACGATGATAGAGGCGATGCCGGTGCCCTTGATGGCGCGGATAATGCGCCATATTTCGCGGCGGATCAGCGGAGCGAGACCTTCAGTGGCCTCGTCCAGGATCAGCAATTGGGGATTGGTCATAAGAGCGCGGCCGATGGACAGCATTTGCTGTTCACCACCGGACAGATGGGTTCCCAGATTGTCCAGGCGCTCGGCCAGGCGGGGAAAAGTATCGAGCACGCGTTCATAGGTCCAGTCGCGCTGACCATCCACACCCGGTCGGGCCGCCATGACCAGATGCTCGCGCACGTTCAGATTATGGAACATGCCGCGGCCCTCGGGCACATAGGCGATGCCGTGACGGATGATGGCCGAGGTTTCCATGCCGGTAACATCGCGCCCACCGACGCAAACCCTGCCCTCGCGGGGATGGACAATGCCCAGCATGCTTTTCAGCAAAGTGGATTTCCCCATGCCGTTACGCCCCATGAGAGCCACCGTCTCGCCTTTCCCCACCCGGAAATCAACGCCGTGCAGCACATGGCTGGCGCTGTAAAAGGTGTGAAGGCCGGTTGCGCTCAACATCTCAATACGCCTCCGCCCCGTCGCCCAGATAGGCGTCTTGAACCGCCTTGCTGGATCGAATCTGCTCCAATGGCCCGCTTTCCAGCAAGGTCCCATTGACCATCACCGACAGAGTCTCGGCAATGGCGAACACGGCGTCCATGTCGTGTTCCACCAGAATCAAAGTGTAGCGTTTGGCCAAGTCCCTCAACAGGCTCACCATCTGCTCGGATTCCTCGCGGCCCATCCCGGCCAGAGGCTCGTCCAGAACCAGTATGTCCGGGGCAGTGGCCAGGACCATGGCAATTTCAAGCTGGCGCTGCTCGCCATAGGACATGGTCCCGGCCATGCGCTCTCCGCGCGCCGCCAAGCCCGCCGCATCCAAAGCCGCCACCGCCTGCTCCGACACCACCTTGTAAGACAGAGCGGGGCGGATGAATCTCATAGAAGAGGCAAGGCGCGACTGAGCCGCCAGACGGCAATTCTCGAAGCAGCTGAAGCCGGGGAATATATTGGTCTTCTGATATGACCGTCCGATACCCAGCCGGGTGACCCGATGGGCGGCAAGTCCGGCGATATCGGCCCCCTTAAAGAGAATCCGGCCGCCCGACGGCGGAAGATGCCCGGTCAGCAAATTGACGAAGGTGCTCTTCCCCGCACCATTGGGGCCGATGATGGCATGGGCCTCACGCTCCTTGAACCCGATGGAGACGGCATTATTGGCCACCAGACCACCGAATGACTTGGTCAGATCCCTGGTTTCCAAGATGAAGGGCGAAGCGCTCATTCCCCGCCCCCCTTCTTATTCGTCCACTGGATCAGCAGCCCCGCGACTCCCTTGGGCAGCAAAAGCACAATACCGATCACCATGATACCCATGGGGAGCAGCCAATGATCGGTCATGGACTCGAAGGTGACATGCGCCAGTTCCAGAATGAAGGCGCCCAGCACCGGCCCGAACAAAGTCCCCATGCCGCCCAGAATCACCATGACCAGGACTTGACCGGATTGATGCCACCCCAACATGGCCGGATTGACAAAGCCATATTGGGTGGCGGCCAGAAACCCGCCCAGACCCGCCAGAGTTCCCGAGATGGTAAAGGCCACCAGTTTATAAAGCATGGGATTGAAGCCCAAGCCCTGGACCCGATACTCATTGACGCCGATGGCGCTGACCACCCGACCGAAAGGAGAGGCCAGCAGAACTCTCAACAGGGCATAGACTCCCACCAGAACTCCCAACACCACATAAAAAAAGGTGAGGGTCTTTTCCAAATCCAACAAGGTGACTCCAAAAGCCGCCACCGCTGGCTTCACATAGATAAAGGCCCCGTCTGAGCCTCCGGCAAGCTTGGAATCATTGAAGAAGTAATACCCCATCTGGCCGAAGGCCAAGGTCACCATGATGAAATAGATACCGCTGGTTCGGATGGACAGAAAACCCACCACCAGCGAGACAAAGCCGGTCACCGCCAGAGCCGCCGGCAGTACCACCCATAGATTGGCGGCCTCGTATTGCGGGCTCATCATGGCCAGCACATAACCGCCCAGGCCGAAGAAAGCGGCATGCCCCAGACTGACCAGTCCCGCCACCCCCACCAACAAGTCCAAGCTCATGGCCAAGATGGCCAAGATCATGATTCCGGTCAGCTTTTGCATCAGGAACGAGAACTTAGCGGCGAAGACCAGCTTTCCCCAAACCGGGAACAGCGCCAGGGCCAGCAACAACACCAGCAAAATGACAGCCAGACGCCTCGGGATATGGGACGTCATGCGAACAGCCCTCGCGGCTTCCACAGCAGCACCGCCGCCATGACGCCATAGACGGTGAAACTGGCATAGTCGGGAACGAAGACCTTACCGAACGTGTCGGCCAGACCAATCAACATGGCCCCCAGAAAGGCTCCCTTGACCGACCCGACGCCGCCGATCACCACCACCACGAAACAAAGAATCAAAACCGTGTCGCCCATCCCCGGAGCCACGGAACTGATGGGAGTGGAAATGGCCCCGGCCAGACCAGCCAAGGCAGCCCCCACGGCAAAGACAATGCCGAACAACAGCTTCACATTAATGCCCAGAGCGGCGACCATATCGCGGTTGGAGGCTCCGGCGCGGACCCACATGCCAAAGCGGGTCTTGACGATCACCACAGACATGACCAGCGCCAACACGGCGCAAATGCCGGACAAAAACAGCCGATAGGCAGGATAGGACAGGGTTTCGGTCAGCTTCAACGACCATGCCATGGCGTCGGGCATGGTGACGCCATGAACATCATTCACCCATAGAATGCGCTGGGCTTCGTTGAAAATCAGGATTAGGCCATAGGTCAGCAGCACCTGGTCCAGATGGTTGCGCTTGTACAAAGTGCGGACCAGCAACGCCTCGATCACATATCCCACCGCCGCCGCAATGGGCAGGGACAGCAAGACCGCAGCGAATAGACTGCCGGTAACCCCAGCCAGCCACCACGCCAGATAGGCGCCCAACATATAAAATGCGCCATGGGCCAGATTGATGATTCCCATAATCCCGAAGATCAGGGTGAGGCCACTGGCAACCAAAAACAACAGCAGCCCATACTGAACCCCGTTCAGCACCTGAATCAGAAAAAACCAGATATCCATTACGTCTCCCAGCGGCGCGAATAGAGCGCCGAACGTCTCCGCCCGGCGCTCTAGACCGTTTCGCGTTCACACGCGAACGGCCTAGCTTTGCCTGAGGCGGAAAAAGCTCCGCTTTTTCTGGGCTCAAGCGCCGCTCGGGCTAACGAGCGAGATTCAATGTGATTGAAAAACGCTCTATCCCTCAACTATCACCCCATTTTGCAACCAATGGCCGGATCAGCCAGGGCCTTTTCCGCAACCCCCAAAACAATCTCCTGACCGTTCTTTACCTGGCGCAGATAGATGTCTTGTACGGGGTTGTGCGCCTTGGACAAAGTAAAGGTACCGCGCGGGCTTTTGATGATGGCTTTTTCCATAGCTTCGATCAGGGCTGGCTTGGCGGTGGTATCGCCCTGGACCACGCCCATTCCCTGGAACAGCAACTGCGCAGAATCATAGCCCTGGACGGCGTAAACATCAGCGTCCTTGGTGAAGACTTTGGCATAGGCCGCACGGAAGGACTTATTCTCTGCCGTATCGAGAGCGTCAGCATAGTGCAACGTGGTCAAGATCCCCTCGGCAGCTGCGCCCTGAGCCTTCAGCACACCATCGGTCAGGAAACCCGGCCCCATGAGCGGGATGGATTTGAGACCGGCAGCGGCATAATCCTTGACGAATTTCAGCGCACCCGCTCCGGCAAAGAACACAAAAACCCCATCGGGCTTCAAAGACGCGATCTCGGTCAGATTGGCCTGAAACTCGTCCGAGGGAAACGGCACCAAAATCTGCTTGGCGATCTTACCGCCGTTCTTAAGGAAATTCGCTTCAAAGCCAGCCAGCGCCTCTTCCCCGGCGGCATATTTCCACGACATGGTGACCACGTTCTTCAGACCGCGATCACTGGCGACCTTGCCCATTGGGTAAGCGGTCTGCCAATTGGTGAATGAGGTACGAAACACATTGGGGGCGCAAAGCGGCCCAGTGGCGGCCCCAGCACCCGCATTGGCGATGATTGCGATGGTTCCCGTCTCGCGGACCACCTTGACCATGCCAAGAGCAACGCCGGAATGAACCGGACCAACCACGAAATCAACATTCTCGCCGGTCACCAGCTTGTTGGTGTTTTCAGGCCCCTTGGCCGGATTAGCCTCGGAATCCACCGCCACATACTGAATCTCGCGCCCACCCAATTTCCCGCCGCGCTCATCCATGGCCAGCTTGAAACCATTGGTGATGGCCTCACCCAGCCCGGCATAGGTCCCGGTATAGGGAAGCAGGAAGCCGACCTTGACCTTGGCGGTATTGCCGATGGCAAAGCGGGTCGGAATAAAGGTCGAGGCCCCAGCCGCCACAACGGCACCGGCCTGAAGAACTGAACGACGAGAAAAACCCTTGGCGAAATCCATTACGATCCTCCCAGACCTGGGCCAATGGCCCCCTGTTGTCTCTTGCTGTAACCACCAGTCGTTGCCGGTGCACAGCCCCTGTCCAACCGCATTACGATCAGATCTTTTTTGAGGCTGGACCTTCGCCCACCCTAATTCGGCATCCTAATGCGCATTTATCCGATTTGCAACGAAGCTCAAGCTGTATCACATGGCCATTTTGGATGTCTTCGTCACCTGGAATTACGAAGAGCGCAAAGATCAGTTTCCGGTGCCTTCCTGATAAAGGTCAAGGATGAAGCCCCCCTTGAGTGACAAGAAGTGGGAACAATTCTCCATAAGGCCAGAGACCCACTTGAAATCGACACAATCCTAGGGGATAAGAAACACATCGCGCCAACTTTCCATCCCGCGCAATTGGAGATTCCTGATGCTCACCAACATGAAGCTGGGCCTGGTCCTCGGAGCCGCCCTCCTCGCTGCCCCCTTTGCCGCTTCCGCCCAGGAGGCCGCTCCCGCCGCCTTCAACCAGTGCAAGGCCTGTCACGTGATCGGCAAAAACGGTGTCGGCCCGAATCTGGCCGGTGTGTTCGGTCGCAAGGCCGGAACCGTCGATGGCTTCAAGTATTCCGACGCCATGAAGGCCGCCCCGGCTTGGGACGAGGCTGCTCTGACCAAGTATCTGACCGACCCCAAGGGCACCGTCCCCGGCAATAAGATGGTCTTCGCCGGCATTAAGAAGCCCGAAGATCTGGCCGCCGTGGTCGCCTATCTGAAGGTGGTGAAGTAAGCTTCACCAGCCGTAAAGGCTGATGCGCCGCCGTTCTCTAATGAGGACGGCGGCGTTTTCTATTTCAGGACAAGCCGCCAACATCCATGGACGGATCAATGAGGAGCCGTGACGGAATCTCCAGCCGACTGTCATTGAGGGGATCAACGCCCGGATAAGTCCGCGCCCAGGCCACAATAGCGGCATCACGCTCATCCACCAGCTTGCCGATGGCCGGGCTATAGAAGTCGACCAGCGCCTCTAACCATGCCGCAACCGGCTCGGCCTTCCCTTTGGTCGCCAGCCGGAAACAAGGCAGCATGGCCTTGACGGATCGAGCATCATACCAGGACTCGCCGGTCACCCAGCGGTTGGTAGTGAACAACTCCACGGCGTCACCAGAAGCCCCAAAGCCCACCGCGATCAAATGACATGGCGCATTGGCTTCGCCCCCAGGAATAAGCGGCAACACCCCGGCGGGCATCCCACTGGCACGTTGAAACAGGTGGATATGGCCGAACTCGCCATGGCGATGGACGTGATAATAGAATTGCGCATGGCTGGCAAAATCATAGACATCACCCGATGGATAATGCCAGTGGGGGCTTGGCTTC
>JAYTWE010000337.1:0-5308 GCA_043744055.1 Magnetospirillum sp. | reverse complement strand
GGTCATAGCTGGAGCTTTGCGGCTGCATGGGCACATGAACCATCAGCTCGTGACCATGGGAACGGGCATCACCGGCTTGGCGGGCCACGTCTTCGGCATAGGTCATGTAAGAGAGTGTCAAAGGCCCCTTCAACGCCGCCACCCGCTCGCTACGGCGGCGATCGACCCCCAGATCGTCGATAATAACGGCGATCATGGGGCGTCCATTGACCTTGGGCGATGGCAAGGCGTTGCGAAGCCATATGGCGGTCCCGGCGGGCGGCAATTTGACGGAAGATGGCGATTGTTGCGGAGCGGACGGACGGGTCACCACCACCACTTCCGAGGCGTGACCAAGTTCCAGCGCCTCGGTAGAGCCGGGATCGGGACGAGGGGGAGGCGGTTGGATCAACGGACGGGTGTCTTCGACCTCCTCCGCGTGCGGGGGAGCTGTCTCTGAATTCGCCATATCAAGACCGCTAACCGGAGCCGGAGCCTGTTCTACCCGCACGGTGGACGCGGGAGACGGAGCCTTGCCCGACCAACGGCCAACGCCCAGGCCGACACCGACGCCAAGGACCAGGACGCCGACCATTAGGCCGATCAGAACCCAGGGGCGCTCCCATAGGGGCTTCTTGCGCCCCATCAGCATCCGCCTTACATCCTTGCGCCCCACGGCACTCCCCTTCCCCACGGCGCTCCCTTTCATCGGGTCAACATCCGGCGGGTTATAGCCTTGGCGGCGCTCCGGCGCAAAGGTTCACTCCATGAACTGCTCGGCCCCCAACAGACCGATCTTGGTGACCCCCAGATGCTGGGCTTCAGCCATGACCATGGCCACATGTTTATAAGCGGTATGCTTATGAGGATAGACGTGTAGTTCGGGGCGATCCGGCGCAACGGCAGCCTCACGCAGACGGTCTTCCAGGTCCGAGCGAACGGTGATCGCCAGACCGTTCCAACGGATGGTTCCATCCATATCCACATCGACACGGATGACCTCGGGCGGCTTGGCGATCAGGGGCGGCGGCCCATTGGGCATGTCCAGCTTCATTTCATGAGTCTGAATGGGAATGGTGATGATGAGCATGATGAGCAGAACCAGCATCACGTCGATCAGCGGCGTGGTGTTGATGTCGATCATCACCTCGGGGTCGTCCTTACCCGAACTCAACATCATGGCCATGGCTTACATCCCCCTTGCGGCAGGTTGCGTAATAAAACCCAACTTGACGATACCGGCCCGCTGGCTGGCGGTGACCACACGCCCGACCGATTCATACAAGGCATCCTGATCGCCCCGGATGTGGATTTCCGGCTGTGGAATCTGATTAGCCACAACCGTCATGCGATCCCGTAAAGCCGCATTGTCGGCCACCAGCTCTTCGTTCCAATAGGTGTGCCCATCCTTATCCACCGCGATGATGATGTTCTGGGGCTTGGTTTGGGTCGGCTGATTGGCCTCACGCGGGAGATTAACCGGCACGGTATGGGTCACCACCGGAATGGTGATGAGAAAGATAATCAGCAGCACCAACATCACATCCACCAATGGAGTGGTATTGATGGAGGCCATCACCTCGTCATCACCGTCACCAGAACCGAAGGACATGGCCATGGCTCAAATGACCCGGCTCAGAGTCGTCTGACGCTGCCCGCCACCGGCCAGCAGAACAGCGTGAAGATCGGAACTGAAAGCGCGGACCTTATCGGCCGCCAGCTTATTGCGCCGAACCAGCAGGTTATAACCCAGCACGGCCGGAACCGCGACGGCCAGCCCCAAGGCGGTCATGATCAGCGCTTCGCCCACCGGCCCCGCCACTTTGTCGATAGCGGCCTGACCGGCGATGCCGATGGCGGTCAGGGCGTGATAGATGCCCCAGACGGTGCCGAACAACCCGACGAAAGGCGCGGTGGAACCGATGGTGGCCAGCACCGCCAATCCGCCTTGCAATCCGCCGACGATCTCGTCCACGGCGCGCTGGATGGACATGGTGACCCAGGTATGGAGGTCGATTTTCTCGGTCAGCGAGCCTTCATGATGCCGCGCAGAATCAATCCCGGTAGAAGCGATGAAGTGGAAAGGGCTATCATTGCCTAGGGTGGCGATGCCCTCAGCCACTGAATTAGCCTTCCAGAAGGTCGCTCCGGCAGCCTTGGCATGACGCACCAAGCGGATTTGCTCAATCAGCTTGGTGACCAAAATATACCAAGTTGCCATGGACATTATCACCAAGATCATCAGGGTTGCCCGCGACACGAAATCGCCCTGAGCCCACAAAGCGTCCAATCCATAGGGATTGTCCACCATCTGCTTGGCGGGAACATCGCCCACATGATTGGCCCAGGCCCCGGTCGCGGAGGCGGCAAACAGGACCAGCGCAGAGAACAGACGAGCGGGAAACGACATGGATTTCACTCCGGGAATCATCAATTCAGCTTCCAGACATAACGCATACGGGCCCAGGACCGTTCCGGCCGCCCATCGACCGTCCCCGGCCTGAACTGGCACAGGGACAAGGCCTGCACCGCCGCCTCGTCCAGCCGGGGATAACCGCTGGACGTATCGACACTGCTGTCGAGCACCTTGCCGTCCACGTCGATGAGGAATTTCAGCATCACCGCCCCGCTCTCTCCGTTCCGCCGGGACAGCGAAGGATATTGCGGTGGACGGCAGGTGCGCGAGGCATCCAAAGCGGGAGACGAACGCACCACCTCGACCACCGGCGCATCCATGACCACGGGACCGGGAAGCGGCGGCGCCACCGGCTTGGTCTCGGTCACGGCGGTAATGGCGGCGGGTGGCGGCTCGGCCACCCGAATCTGTGGCGGCGGAACATAGGCGGGCCGAGGGGGAACCGGCTTTGGAATCACCTTCGGCGGCGGAGGCGGAGGTGGCTCCGGCGGTGGGATGGGCTTGACCTCGACGATGATCTTGGTCTCAAGCGGCTGACGCAGGACCTCGACCACTTTGTGGCCGAGGCCGTTCAGCAAGGCATAGACCAAGCCCAGATGCAGCACCGCCACCACCACCAAGCCGGTGATGCGCGATGACGATTGCTGCTGCCGAGCCTGATACATGGTCACAGCTTCATTTTCACTTCAGCTACGAAGGTGCGCTGCGGGAAGGGATGGAATTCCCAGTATTTGGCATTGTTGACATTGTCGATGCCGATAGCGCCTTCCAGGTTTTCGTTGTGCTTGTAACGCGCCCGCATATCCACCACGAAGAAGCGGTCGAACGAGCCATAAACGCCGTGGACATAATCGGTGTTGTCCAGGGTCGAGGAAATCTTGCCCTGATAGCGGGCGGCGGTGGTCAACGCCCATTCGTCGGTGGGGCGATAGGTGGCGACCAGGGTGGCCTTCATATCGGGAACATTGGGAACCCGCTTCCCCTCCACCTGAGTACCGCCGCTCCAGGTGGGATCACGGACGATCTCGGCATCCACATAAGTCAGGCTGCCCGACAGATCAAAGCCCATGAAGGCCAGATTGCGCTTCTCCGCCGCGAATTCGATGCCGCGATTGCGGATCTCGTCGATGTTCTGGGTCGAGCTTGTCGAAACACCATTGAGGAACGAGGTCTGGGAGATGATGGCGTTGCGCACGCTTTCAAGGAAGAACGACACCCGCGCCTTGCCCTCGTCCATGGAGGAGGTTTCCAGGGAAAGCTCATAACTGGTCAAACGCTCGGGCAACAGAACCGGATTGGGAATGACCTGATTCACGCCGCTGCCGGTGACCTGATACAGTTCGGAAACGGTGGCGAAGCGGGTGGCGCGGCCCACCGAACCGGTCACCGTCCAATTGGGGACGAACTCCCAGGCCAAAGAGCCCTTGGGCGAAACGGCCGAGGCATCGCGGCTGGGATGCAGTTTGGCAACGCCGTTGGAGGCCAGATTGAAGCCGTCGAAGGTGTTCCAATATTCGTAGCGGCCACCGATGGTGGCCTTGAAGCCGGGAGCGAAAGCCCAGGAATCCTGCATCCAGGCCGCCGAGGTCTGGGTATTGCCACGCCCGTCCGTGCTCGTGCCGTTGACCGCGCCCTCGGTGCGCCAATTGGCGGTGGTGTAGGTGGTGTTGACCAAGACATAGCGGTCGAAATGACTGCCGAAGCTAACCTCGTGCTCGCCCGCCTTGCCTTCGGGCCGCCAGATGGCCTTGCCGTCCACCGTGGTCCAGTTGGTGCCGTCCATCTTGATGAAGGTGCCGTTGGTGGAGAAGGTCGAGCCGGTCACGCTGGACGGCGCTCGCTGGGAATCATGCTCGTACTGAACATGGGTCGCCACGCCTTCGAAATCCCACATCCCCTTGGTGTCGGACTTCAACGACAAAGCGTGCGAGGTCTGCATCTGTTCAAGAATGTAGTTTGACGAAGCAAAGCCGGAGACGCTGCCATAGGTAGAATTTCCGCCAGAATCCTTCAAATAAGATTCCACCCGCGACCGACCGTGATTCTGCCAAAATCCCAAAGTGTAAGAGGCCTTCAGCTCTGGCGTCAGATCATAGACGAACTTACCCTTGATATTGTCCATCTCGGTATGGAGCAGACCACCGACGCCCACCACATTGGCGGGCGCACCGGTCTTATTGAGGGCGGTGATGGTACCGGTCGTTCCAGCCGGATTGGCGGTCGCGCCATTGGTGATGACGGTCAACGGCTGGCTAAAGCTGTTGGCGGTGTTGCCGCTGACGAAGAACGAGAAGTCACCGATCCGATTGCCCAGGGTGACGGCGGTCTGACTGGTGCTGTAGGTGTCCTTGGTCTTGTAAAGGCCGTAATCTTGCAGCGACTGGGTCTGCTTGACCGTGGCCTCGAACTTATCGGGCATGCGGGTGGTGATCTGCAACACGCCCCCCATGGAATTGCCGGGATGCTGAGCGGCGAAGGGGCCGTACATCATATCGACCCGCTCGATCTCCTCTGGCGCCACCATCCCCCAGCGCGGCCCGCCACGGCTGTTGTCGTTGGCGATCAGTGCCGACAGCAAAATATCGTCGGCATAAACCAGAGTACGGGCGCTGGAATTATAGCCCCAAGTCCTGGTTCCCAAGACCGACTGGGTATCACCGTTGTTGCGCTTTCGCACGGTCAGACTCGGCATGTATTTAACCGCATCCTGCACATCCATGACGTTGACGGTATCGGCCAGCTTTTCCGCCGTCACACTGGCGGTGGTGTTGGGCAGCTTGTACTTCTCGGCCACGGTGGGGGCTTCGCGCACCACCACATCAGGCAGGGTCGCCTCGGCATCCTCGGCCCGAGCCGGAGCAGAAACGAGCATCAGCATGGACAGCAAGGCGCAAACGGCGGTGGAGGTCCGCA
>JAYTWE010000336.1:0-7236 GCA_043744055.1 Magnetospirillum sp. | reverse complement strand
GTCGTTCACCCTATCCGCCCAGATATGGCGGGCAAGGATCTGATGAATCTGGCTGATCCCAGCGGCAAGAAATTCTTTGCCGAGATGGTCGAGGTTGTGACCAAGAACAAGGCCGGGTTTGTCGAGTATCTTTGGCCAAAGCCTGGGTTCGAGAAGCCGGTTCCTAAGATCTCCTTTGTTAAGGGGATTGAGGAATGGGGGTGGCTGGTCGGTTCTGGAATTTATATTGATGATGTGGATCAGACCTATCACGCCAAGCTGATCTCTACCGGCGCGGTTGCCGCCGGGATTCTGGTTTGCGTCTTGCTGGTGTCGTGGTTGATCGGGAACGGTATCGTCAACGGCATGGCGAACGTGACCGGCGGCATTCGTAAATTGGCGGATGGCGATACCGGCGTTCAATTCCAGGGGGCCGAGCGGAAGGATGAGATCGGTGATCTGGTCCGTGCGGCTGAAGTCTTCCGCGTCAGTTCCCTTGAAATTTCCCGGATGTCGGAAGAACGGGCCACCCTGCGCCGTCAGGCCGAGATCGACCGTAAATCAACACTTGAAGGTTTGGCGACCGGTCTGGAATCCGGGGTCAAGACCACGGTCGTGACCGTCAGTCAGTCGGCGGAGCGTATGAAGGGCAATGCCACGGCCATGTCCGGCGCCATCGAGCACGCCTCGCAGGAGGCCAATGCCATTGCGGCTGCGGCGCAGCAAACCTCTGCCAATGTGGAAACCGTGGCGGCGGCGGCCGAGGAACTCAGTGCTTCTATCCGCGAGATCGGCTCTCAGGTCGATCAAAGCAGTTCCATTGCCCGATCCGCCGTGGATGCCGCCCGGCGAACCGATGGAGTTGTCCGTGGTTTGTCCGATGCCGCCAGTCGGATCGGCGAAGTGGTCAGCTTGATTAACGACATCGCGGCGCAGACCAATTTGTTGGCGTTGAACGCCACAATTGAAGCCGCCCGTGCCGGAGATGCGGGTAAGGGATTCGCGGTTGTCGCCAATGAGGTCAAGCATCTGGCTAGCCAGACCGCCAAGGCGACCGAGGAGATCGCCAGCCAGATTTCCGCTATTCAGTCCACTTCGGGCGAGGCGGTTGGCGCCATCGAGGAAATCGGCCGCACCATCAGCCGTATGGACGAGATCGCATCTTCCATCGCCCTGGCCGTGGATCAGCAAGGGGCTGCGACTCAGGAGATCGCACGCAATGTTCACGAGGCCGCGACCGGTGCCCGTGAAGTCTCTAGCCATATTGATTCGGTCAGCCGCGCCTCGGAAGAGGCGGGGCAATCGGCGCGTGAGATGCTTATCGCATCGGATGGTTTGGCCAAGGTAGCTGACACCCTGCGCCAAGGTGTTGATCGTTTCCTGGGTGAAATTCGAAGCATGTAATCTTGGGGGATGTGATTCCCCCAAACGAAAGGCCCTCGGAGGGTAACTCCGAGGGCCTTGTCTTTACCCGGTTCGGGAGAAACAGGATCAGCCGTTGACGGCGTCCTTGAGGCCCTTGCCAGCAGTGAACTTCGGAGCCTTGGAGGCCGCGATCTTGATGGTCTCGCCCGTGCGGGGATTGCGGCCTTCCTTGGCGGCGCGATCGGTCACCGAGAAGGAACCGAAGCCAACCAGACGCACATCGTCGCCAGCCTTCAGGGCGGCGGTGATGGCTGCGAAAGTCGCATCGACGACAGTGTCGGAAGCCGCCTTGGACAGACCGCTCAGCTCGGCAACCTTGTTCACCAGATCCTGCTTGTTCATGAGACCCCCATTTGAATATCTAGACGGGTAGAAGATGACATGACCGTTGCTTGCGTCAACCTTTGAATTGGTTCAGCGCCCAGCGGCCATATTGAAAAACTTCCGGATCAGTGCGGCCCGACGGGCCATTCCGATGCCGAGGATGATGCTAATGTCGCGTGATTTTCACAACAATACAACCGTATACCCTATGCTTCAGGCCTGTTTTCCACTGAATTCTTTACAATTCGAACACAATATCGGGTAGAGACCCGATCTCGGAGGTGATTTCGCACTGCGTGGCCAGATGCCCGACTTCACTCATCATCCAGTCACGAACAAAGCTTGCCACAGTCATGACCCGTGTTGGATTGGGCGCTGATAAGGCTGCCACTTCCAATCGAGACCAAGCCATGCCAAAGGCCAGTAATCCCAATAGGCGAAGATAGCTGGTCGCGGTCAAGCCCACGTCGCGTCGCGCCATCATGGCGGTCGATGCCCGGTCCAGCGCATCAAGGCCGTTGGTCAGGACTTCCGATGTGGAAGCCGTGGCGGCCGATGCCGCTTCTCTCAGTTCGGTTCGGAATTCTTGCAATGCCGCCCCGTTATCAAGGCGAATGACCCGTCCGGCCACGGTGGCGGCCTGGATGCCGTTGGTGCCCTCATAGATGGGGGTGATGCGGGCGTCTCTGGCGATTTGCTCCACCCGGTATTCCCGCAAGAAGCCATAGCCGCCGTGAATTTGAATGGCGAGGCTGGCGGCTTCTTGCGCCGCATCGGTGACGAAAGCTTTGCAGACCGGCGTCATCAGCTCCATCAGTGCCGGAGTCTTGCCCAGCTCCAGATCCACCAAGGTTCGCATGACCATGGCGCGGCATCCCATGGCCAGGGCCATTTGGGTCAGCAACATACGCCGAACATCACCGTGGCGGTTGATGGAATCAGGCCCCTGTCCAGTTCCGGCGCGGCCCTGTTTCCGTTCGGCGGCATAGGCCAAGGATCGCTGCAAGGCGACTTCCGCCAATCCGACGCCCTGAACCGCCACATCCAGGCGTTCAGCATTCATCATGGTGAACATGCGCATGAGCCCTTCACCGGGGGCGCCGATGATCTCGGCCTCTGCTTCGTCGAAGGCGATTTGGCAGGTGGGAGAGGCGTGCATGCCCATCTTTTCCTCCAGCCGCACCACAGAAATGGCGTTGCGGCGGCCATCGGGCAGATGGGAGGAGGCCAGGAACAGGGCCAAGCCCTTGACCCCAGCGGGAGCGCCCGGCGTGCGGGCCAAAATCAGATGCATGATGCGACCATCGGTCAGGTTCTGATCGCCGCCGGAAATAAAGATCTTGCCACCGGAAATGCGCCAGCCGCCATCCTCGGTCGGAGTGGCGGTGGTTCGCGCCAGTCCCAGATCCGATCCGGCCTGGGGTTCGGTCAAGCACATTGTGGCGAGATATTCGCCCGAGGCCAGACGGGGAACCCAGGTCTTGCGCTGCTCCTCCGAGCCGCTGGCGATCAGGGTGCGCATGGCTCCATGGGCTAAGGACAGCACCATTTGATAGGTGATGCAGGCCCCCGACAGCAATTCCGACAAGGCCGAAGCCAGGATATGAGGGAGGCCTTGACCGCCATGCTCTTCATCCACCGCCAGACCCGGCCAACCACCATCTTTGAACTGGCGATATGCATCGACGAATTGGGGCGGCATGATGGCTCGGCCATCCACCAGATGGGTGCCTTCGATGTCACCTACGGGGTCAAGCGGAGCAATGATGCCGTCCACCATGGCCGCCGCATGGGTCAGAATATCCGACGCCAGTTCCTCATCCCAATGGGGAAGGCGGTCCACTCCCGCACCGTATTTCAGAGCGAAGAGCAGATCAGGCAGGGGTGTTTTATAGTCGATCATGGTAGGGGTCCTGCTTGGAGCGCGGGCGTCCCGCCCGCATGGAGTGAGCGGGCGATAGCCCGCGCTCCTGCGCTTAAACCTCGATCAGAATAGCCACGCCCTGGCCGCCGCCGATACAGGCCGAGGCAATGCCGCGCTTCAAGCCGGAGCGCCGCAATTCGCGGGCGAGGGTGATGCATAACCGAACCCCGGTCACCCCCAGCGGGTGGCCGAGAGCGATGGCGCCACCATTGACGTTGACCTTGGCTCGGTCGAGCCCAAGTTCTTTTTCCACCGCCAGATACTGAGCCCCGAAGGCCTCGTTGATCTCGAATCGGTCAATGTCCGACAGCTTTAGCCCGGCGCGCTTGACCACATTGACGATGGCGGGCGCGGGGCCGATCCCCATGATTTCCGGCGGCACGCCCACCACATCGGCGGCAATGATACGAGCCAGGGGAGACAGCCCCTTTTCCTTGACGGTCTTGCCGCCCACCACGATGGCTCCGGCGGCGCCATCGACCACGGCGGAGCTATTGCCCCCGGTCTGGACCCCCTTGAAGGCGGGCTTCAGTTTGCCGAGAATGTCCAGGGAGGTGGGGCGGACATGCTCGTCCATGGCGAAGCTGCTAACGCCACGGGGGAGTCTGATGCTGCGATCATTATAGCCTTCGCGGGAGAAGGTCTCGGTGATGACCGGCACGATTTCTCCGGCGCGGAATTCGGCGGAGGCCATGGCGCGGGCGAAGCTTTGAGCGGCGAACTCGTCGACCTCCTCGCGGCTGATATTGTATTTCCGGGCCAAATTTTCGGCGGTGTCGCCCATGCCGGTGGATGAGGCGGTATCCTTGGTGGCTTCCCACAGGAAGTCTTTGAACTCCACCTGCCCCATCTTGAAGCCGGATCGCGACGTATAGGACGCCACCGGATTGCGCGACATGGATTCGGTGCCGACACAAAGAACCTTGGCGGCCTTGCCCAGGGTGATGGCATCGGCGGCTTGGATGATGGTCTCGAAACCGGTGCCGCAAAGGCGATGAACCAGCAGGGCCGGAACATGAATGGGCACACCGGAATACAGGCCGATATGGCGGGGCAGGAAATAGGAATCGAAGCTGGACTGAGCCATATTGCCCGCGACCACCATGTCGATTTCCTCGGGCGCGATTCCGGCTTTCGCCAAGGCCTCGCGGGCCACTTTGATGCCGAGATCGGTGGGCGAGATATCGCTCAACACACTGGTGAAGTCGGCGAAGCCGGTACGGACACCGTCTACCAGCCAAATATCGTCATAGACGGTTCCAAGCCCGTTGCTCATGCTCTCACTCCTTCAAATCGGGTCAGTCGAGGCGGATGACCTCGGAATCAGTACCTCTGGCGTAAAGCTGCTCCACCAAAGCAGCCCTTCCGGTCAGGACGGCGCGCTGGTTGATATAGCCCTTGTCGGTGATTTCGTTGGCATCGATGGAGGGTGGCTCATCCATGAGCAGAGCCCTGGTCACCCGGTGTGACGTTCCCTTGCCCAGGGCTGCCAAGGCTTTTAGGGCGGCGGCCATCTTGTCGCGCACCGCCTGTTGAGCCATCAGATCTTTCAAGGGGGTATCGGCGGGAAGCTGGGGGCACAGCGACAGGCAGCCTTGCAGACTGGCGAAGCCCAGGACTCCCACCTCTTCGCGGTCATGGCCGGTGATGACGCAATCTTGCAAGACAGGCTGGGCGGCGTCGATGACGGCGACGCGTAAGGAGCCGACCGGGACCCAGGTCCCTGACATCAGTTTGAAATCCTCGGCCACCCGACCATCGAACAAGACACCTTTGGTGGGGTCATCGGGGTCGGCCAGCTTTCCGGCATCGCCGATGATGTAAAAGCCGTCTTCGTCGAAAGCCTTCTTGGTCAGATCGTCGCGCTTGTAATAGCCCGGCGTGATATTGGTGCCGCGCACCCGCATTTCCATCTTGCCGCCATTGGGGATCATCTTCAGCTCGCAGCCCGGAGCGGGAAGACCGACATTTCCCGCTCGCTCGATGTCGAAATGAACGGTGGTAATCATGGGGGAGGTTTCGGTGGAGCCCCAGGACGAGACCATGCGGACCTTGTAGCCCAAGGTCCGCATGGACAGGGCTTCCAGCTTTTCCCACAAGCTTTGGGGCAGGGCGGCTCCGGCGTAGAAAATAACTTTCAGATTGCGGAAGAAGTTGGTGCGAAGCTCGTCGTCCCTCTCCAGCAGCGGGATCAGCATGTCGTAGCCACGCGGTACGTTGAAATACAAGGTGGGCGAGACTTCGCGCAGATTGGCGACGGTCTTGTCCACCAGACCGGGCATAGGCTTGCCCTCGTCGATATACAGCGTACCGCCATGGCGCAGGACCATGTTGAAGTTGTGATTGCCGCCGAATGTGTGGTTCCACGGCAGCCAGTCCACCAGAACCGGATGGGAATCGGCCAAGAAGGGCCAGCACTGGCGGATGGCCTGCTGGTTGGAGCAGATCATGCGCTGGGTGTTGATGACGCCCTTGGGCAGATCGGTGGAGCCCGAGGTGAACAGAATCTTGGCGATGGTCGATGGGCGCACGGCGGCGAAGGCGGCCTCCATCTCCGGGCCGGGAGTGTTGTTCAGCAGCGAGGCGAAGGTGGCGGAGCCGGGCAGCGGGTTGATGCTGGTCACCACTTCGACGCGGGCCAGTTCGGGGATCACCAGGGCATCGGCGAAGCGAGCGCCATCGGCGGCATAGACCAGTCCGGGCTTTAACAGATCGGCGATGTATTTGAGCTTGGCATGATCCTTGGAGACCAGGGAATAGGCCTGGGAAATGGGAGCCACCGGCACGCCCACATGCATGGCGGCCATGGACAGCAAGGCATGGTCGATGCTGTTGTCGGACAGGATCACCACCGGGCGGTTTTTGTTCAATCCCCGATCCAGCAGGGATTGGGCGATGGCCTCCACGGATTTCAGCGCCTCGGCCCAGGTGACTTCACGCCAGCCGCCTTCGGCATTGCGTTGGGCCAGGAATACGGCGTTGGGGATGCGGTCGGCCCAATGGTAGAGCAGATCGCCCAGGCAGCGTGAAAATGGTTTCAGGCTGTCGGGCGAGCGCAAGATCATACCGCCGCCGGGAAGCTCCTCGACGACGACGCGAGCTGGTGCAAAATTGATCGGACCCCAGGTCATGGACGTAACCCTCCCAATATTCATCGACGAGCCATTAAGACGGCTCGTCTATTGTCCCTCATTCGTCGGGCGGGGCCATCCGGCCCCTTGGCTCTCGCCGCATGTGCGGCGCCGGGCTTTGCCCGTAACTCCTCACCAATGAAGGGGTTCATTGGCTCGTCGGTATTACAGGCCCAGATAGGCCTGGCGCACGCCGGCATCATTGAGCAGCGCAATCCCGGTTCCCGACAGCACGATGCTGCCGTTTTCCAGAACGTAGCCACGGTCGGCCAGCTTTAAGGAGGTCGAGACATTCTGCTCGACCAGAATCACGGTCATGCCTTCGGCATGGAGATTACGGATGATCTTGAACATCTCGCTCACCACTGCCGGGGCCAGCCCTAGCGAGGGTTCATCGAACATCATCAGGCGTGGTTGCCCCATCAGACAGCGGCCGATGGCCAGCATCTGCTG
>JAYTWE010000335.1:0-8844 GCA_043744055.1 Magnetospirillum sp. | reverse complement strand
ATGGACTCGGCCCATTTCAAGGCGTCGATCTGATCTTCCACCGCGATCATGGAGGGCGTGTTGATGGTCTCGCCCTTGAAGATTCCTTCAGACAGCTTGCCGCCCGACGTCATACGGAAAATCTTTGGCATCGGCCAAGCGGGCTTATAGGTGGTCAGACGCTCCACCGCGCGGGGGCTGAGAACCAGCATGCCATGCGCACCTTCACCGCCCAGCACCTTCTGCCAGGACCAGGTGACCACGTCCAGCTTGTCCCAAGGCAGATCCATGGCGAATACGGCCGAAGTCGCATCGCAGATGGTCAGGCCCTTGCGGTCGGACTTGATCCAATCGCCATTGGGAACGCGAACGCCAGCGGTGGTGCCATTCCAGGTGAAGACCACATCGCGGTCGCTATCCACCTCGGCCAGCTTGGGCAGCTCGCCGTAACCGGCCTTGATGACACGGGTATCTTCGATCTTCAGCTGCTTGGTGATGTCGGTCACCCAGCCTTCACCAAAGCTTTCCCAGGCCACGGCGTCGATGCCACGAGCGCCCAGAAGCGACCACATGGCCATTTCCACAGCGCCCGTATCCGACGCGGGAACAATGCCGATCCGGTAATCAGCGGGGATACCGAGAACCTCGCGGGTGCGATTGATGACCTCTTCCAGACGGGCCTTACCGATCTTGGCGCGGTGAGAGCGCCCAACGGGGGTGTCCTTCAGAGCTTCAATGGTCCAACCGGGACGCTTGGCACAGGGACCAGAAGAGAAATTGGGATTGCTGGGCCGAACATTCGGCTGCGGTAAATCATTCATAAGCTGTAACCCTCCCTCACAGAAGGGACGCGGCCCGTTGGGGGACCGTGGCCCGGCGGGAGTGTATGTGGGCAGAGGGAAGCGCGTCAACGAGGCTTTTGAGAGAGGGCAAAGATTCCCAGTGACCATGGCGCAGATGAAATCGTCTTGCTATGCTATGTCCATGACCAGCCAATTCACCGCAGATTCGGCGTTTAGCGCCATCTCCGCGCCGCGCGCCGCCGGCCCGAAAACCTCGCCCATCAAGGATGCGGCGTTCGACACCATTCAAACCGCGGTTTCGGCCCGGCTCTCCAAGGGCGCGGACGCCGCCGTGGCTGCGGTCGGCGAAGCCTATGCCATGGCCGAATCCCTGTGGGCCAAAGTGCGCACCACCCCAGCCTTCGCCTTGGGCACCCAAAAGGCCGCATGCGGCAAAGGCTGTGGCTGGTGCT
The DNA here is from genome assembly GCA_043744055.1 of Magnetospirillum sp. Classification (GTDB taxonomy): domain Bacteria; phylum Pseudomonadota; class Alphaproteobacteria; order Rhodospirillales; family Magnetospirillaceae; genus Phaeospirillum. Next base: position 7,610 of record JAYTWE010000335.1, on the reverse strand, counting down.
GTCATCAACGGGTCGGTGCGGCGGCGGTGGAAGTGCTTTACATTGCCAATCAACTCCGCCATCGCCCTGATTTCGAGACAATATCGGCCCGGCTGGAGGCATGGCCCCAGGGCCGCGCCTGCGCCTTCCTGGTGGACGGCGCCTGTTCCATCTATGAGCTACGCCCCCTGAAATGCCGAGGCTTGTATCAGCTGGACGCCCGTTGGTGCATGACAACCTATGCCAAACTGGACCCGCCCCTGTTCGGGCCGCCGCCCAGCCACGAATACCAGACTCCACCCAAGGATGTGTTCGACGGTGCGGTGTTCGGACTGGCCCTGCCCTTTCACCGCACTGGCCGCGACTGCCCCGGCGTTGATTTCGTGCCAGCCCTGAAAGCCATCATCCATCGCCCCGACGCGACCCAAGCATGGTGGAGCGGCGAGAAAATCTTCCCACCCGACACGCGCCTCCATGACTGGTTCCCGCCCCTGACCAAGCCGGGCAAGAAAAAACGTTAAAAACTCACCGTATGACCATGATTGAGCGGTCCGTGACCCGCTCCCAAACCAGGAGCAGTCTCGATGGCCTTGCGCACATAGTCACGCGCCCGGACCACGGCCGCGTCCAGCTCCAAGCCTTGAGCTATGCCGGTAGCGATGGAGGAAGCCAGAGTGCAGCCGGTGCCATGGGTGGAGCGGCTGGCGATCCGCCGCCCGCAAAAACGCCGCAAGCCACTGGAATCAGCCAACAGATCCACCAGATCGTCGCCCTCCATATGCCCACCCTTCAACAGAACGGCCTTCGGCCCCAGCGCTAACAAATCCACCGCTGCCCGTTCCATGGCGGCGAGATCGGAGATGGTGCGCCCCAGCAAAACTTCCGCCTCGGGGATATTGGGGGTCAGCAACCGGGCACGCGGCAAAAGCAAGCGTATCAACGCCCCGGCGGCACTGTCGGCCAGCAGGGCCGCGCCTCCCTTAGCCACCATCACCGGATCAACCACCAGCGGAACCTGGGGGGCGAAGTCGATCAGAGCCGCCACGACGGCTTCGATAATGGAAGCAGACGCCATCATGCCGGTCTTGATGCAATCGGCTCCCACATCGCCGAGCACCACCTCCATCTGAAGGCGGACGAAATCAGGAGGAACCTCGGAAACTCCGAAAACACCAAGAGTGTTCTGGGCCGTCAGCGCCGTGATGGCCGTGGCGGCAAATCCTCCCAGACAGGTTACCGCCTTGATATCGGCCTGAATACCAGCACCACCCCCGGAATCAGAACCTGCAACCACCAGTACCCGCCCCATCATTTTCGGCACTCCCCTGAAACCCGCCAGGACAACATTATGTCACATCGCAACCACAGGCTACATATCGGTGACAAATTGTAGTAACCAACCAAATAAGGCACTTACCGTATTGTGCGACGCACCAATTCCCGATACCTTCGAGTTAGATCACAGATCGCTCATGTATACGAAGAGGTGTATTATGCAGTATCGCTGGGAAGAGATCGATCAACTGGCCGAGATTCTTGAAGAAGAAGTCGCAGGTCGCCCCATTGATATGGAGCTGGCTCGGACTCTGGCCCACCGGCTGACCGAGCTGTGCCCAGACATCGCCATGACCATGAGAATGGTTATCGAGCGGGTCAGCGGACAGGCTCAAGCCGCCGCCTAACCGGCGACCCGCGTGATGGTCTCGATGATCTGGTCAACCACTTCGGTGACCAGGGAATCGTCTTCACCTTCGGCCATGACCCGGATCAAAGGCTCGGTGCCTGATTTGCGGATCAGAACTCGGCCCCGTCCGGCAAGGCGGGCTTCTCCGTCTGCGATGGCGGCGACCACGGAATCCTCCCCCAAGACTTCGGCAACCGAGGACTTGGACACTCTCACATTCTTCAGAACCTGCGGCAGAGGCTGGAATAACCGCAGCATCTCGCTGGCCCGCTTGCCTGACTGAACCAGCGCGGCAAGAACCTGCAATGCCGCCACCAAGCCATCTCCGGTGGTGGAATAGTCCGACAAGATGATGTGGCCGGACTGTTCTCCTCCCACATTGAAGCCATGCTTGCGCATGTGCTCCAAGACATAGCGATCCCCCACATTGGTGCGGACAAGGCTTAGACCGCGATGACCCAAAAAGTGTTCCAATCCAAGATTGGACATGACAGTGGCCACGATGCCGCCGCCCTTGAGCTGGCCCGAGCTACGCCACAAATCACCGATCAGAGCCATCAACTGATCGCCGTCAATCATATTACCCAGCTCGTCGCACAACACGACCCGATCGGCATCACCGTCCAGCGCGATCCCCAGATGAGCGCCATGAGTCACCACTTGTTGGCGCATAACCTCGGTGTGAAGCGAGCCGCAATCCTTGTTGATATTAAAGCCGTCAGGATTGACTGCGACTGGCACCACTTCCGCCCCCAACTCCCACAATACGGTAGGAGCAACCTTGTAGGCGGCACCATTGGCGCAATCGACAACGATCTTCAGGCCATCCAGGCGCAATCCACGTGGAAAGGTGTTCTTGGCATATTCGATGTAACGACCGTTGGCATCATCCAACCGCTTGGCGCGACCCAGATGGTCAGAGCCGACACGCAACGAATCCAATCCATTGAACATGCTGGTCTCGATGGTCAGCTCGTCCTCATCCGAGAGCTTGAACCCATCGGGGCCGAACAATTTAATGCCATTATCCTGATAAGGATTGTGCGAGGCGGAAATCATCACGCCAAGATCAGCACGCAAAGAACGGGTCAGCATGGCAACCGCAGGGGTCGGAAGCGGCCCCAGCAGCATGACATCCATCCCCACCGAAATGAAACCAGCCGTCAATGCCGGTTCCAGCAGGTAGCCCGACAAGCGGGTGTCCTTTCCGATAACCACCATGTGACGGTGATCGCCACGGGTGAAATGTTGGCCAGCAGCCATACCGAGCTTCAACGCCATTTCAGCAGTCATAGGATCGATATTGGCGGTGCCTCGCACCCCATCGGTGCCAAACAATTTGCGCGTCATGGCCGGATCAACCCCCTTCAGACGGTAGAGAGCTTGATTAACAAGCGCCAGACCAATTGGAAAGCGGAAAGGAGGATAAAAGGCTCACGCCTCCCGCCAGATCGACAAGGCACCCCAAACGAAATAACTACTATTGGATTTATTGAATCACAAGCCAACCCCGTGTTAAATGACCGCCACGCGAAAACAATGGATAATCCGATAAAGAATCGGACCGATCCAAACCAGCCTTCAGCCTCGAACTGAGAACGAAGCGAAGAGTGCCGGGATTAGGAGTTGAAGAGTGGTAAAAAGTGCAATTTCAGCACTCTTTTGTTTGATGGTTTTTTTTCTCCATCAGGCCGAGGCGGCGGAACAAGGTCGAATGAATTCCATTTTGATGACCGTCACCAAGCCCGATGGTTTTCTGGATAAATCGCTTTACGACTCTTTCTGGGCTTCAATTCCGTCCGATGCCATCGGCAACAAAGCAAAGACGAATGATATTGCCGAACAGATTTATCGCACCATCCACATCAAGAAACGATTCGACCGAGAGGTCTGGGAAAGCCGGAAGCAATCAATTCAGAGCCGAAAACCGATCAAGACCGAGGCATACAAAGCCATCGTCACACAAATAAAAAAGAATAAACACCAATACCATTCAATGGTAGACGCAGATTCAGCTGCATTTGAAAGCAATATTGAACTTGTTTCCCACGGCATGCCCATTGAAATTAAAAACGAGTCATCACGACCAATCAATATTTATGAGACAGAACTTGCAATTAGCGAGATAAACGCCGAGATCGGACGTATAGACCGCTTGCTGACTGTTCCTTGGCACGATAGCGGCGCCGCGTATCAAAGCTTCAGTGATGGCCATTTCACACTCTTCGGTACCGAGCCGCTCCGCCGCTCCGCCGAAGTTCGAGAGTTAAAGAGTCTGGGCCAAGTGGATAGCATCACCTATTCCCTTCCCTCCACGGGATGCGGTGTGGCGTTCATCAGCTACCAGGAAATTCCAGGGGCTAAAATTAGCCGCGACAATCTGGCTCACCTTCTCGATTCCATCGCGGACATTTCCGGGGATTACCAGTTCAGCCGCGTGATTGACTGGCGAGGACTTCAATCCAGCGAGATCGTAGCCGCCCAAGCCTCTCCCGATGGCATGACCTATATCTCAGCCCGCCATATCGCCTCCAGTCAACGCAATGCCCTGTGGAGTATCTACTCCTTCAGTTGTGACTCGGTTTCCACCGCCGTGGAGCGTCGCCACGCCATCGAGCAGACTCTAATGGTGAACGATCAATATAAATAAGCCAAAGGAAGTCTTACGTAACGTTAAGCGTCCTTATGGCATAAATATAATTGGTGTATACATTCTATTAGATGCATAACATCTGCATCCGATGCTCCATGGGGGCAGCATCGCCACTCAACCTCCGCTTTCCCAGCGGGTTGATAATGTGCAGGTGGCTGACATGAAGGCAGAAAACATCAACATCGCTGAATACCTCGATGCCGCCGAACAATCAGGGGTGGTCAAGCTGCCCATGCAAGATGGCGAATTTTATCTTGTTTCTCCTCGAGTTAGAACGACGGGAGAAGACTCCATATTCTCTAAATCCACCCCTTTGCTACAGCCCCCTTTAAGCCGCCTGGCCTATTCGGATCGAACCGCCTGGCTAATGGCCGCGCTCTCGGAACTGGCCTATATCCCGTTCGAGAAAGATCAAGAATCCCGCGCCAAGTTGATTTTTGCCCTGACGGAAGCCGATATGGTTTTGGAAGCCATTTTCAATAACGACGTCAAAGGCACTCAAGCCTTTCTGGCACGCAGGGAACAGCAATTCCGGGTCCTGGTCTTTCGCGGGACCGAAGCCGAACTTGACGATATCAAGACCGACCTGGATGCCCGGTTCTTCAGAACGCCCCACGGCATGGCGCATGAAGGGTTCATCACAGCCTACCAATGCGTTGCCGATGAGATCGTCGCCGCCCTCAATCAACATCCCGATCAGGGAACCCTGCCGTTTCTTATAACCGGCCATTCCCTGGGAGGGGCTCTGGCAACCGTTGCCTCCATGGACCTGGAAGACAAAATCCTGGTCTCGGCGTGCTACACCTACGGCTCCCCACGGGTTGGAACCGCAGAGTGGTCGGATGCCCTCAAGACTCCGGTCTATCGTGTGGTCAATGGCGCGGATGCGGTTCCTATGCTGCCAGGAAGCGCTTTACTGCGCTTCATACTGGTTACAATTTGCAAAATTCCGGTCTTGTCACTGCTGAAAGGCCTGATCAACACGTTCCTGCAAGCAGGATTCGTCGGCTATCAGCATGTGGGCGACATGCGTTTTCTTGATGGACACGGCACCGATGCTGCCCTGAAAAGCGGCTCGGCGGGCACAATGTCGCGCATCAAATGCGTGGTAATCGACACTTTGCTGAAATGCCTACTTGTATTCAATCCAAAGCCCTTTGCCCAAGACCACCGAATCGCCCACTATCGGACAAAGCTCCAAGTCATTGCGGAAAAGAGAAACCAGGGATGATGCGGGATTAAATTCCCCCTACCCGCCCTGACGCATGGACCGCCAGATGGTTACGGCCTGAACTGTTTCCGGTACATCATGGACGCGCAGAATCTGCATACCTGCATCCAGCCCGGCCAGCTCCGCCGCCAGAGTGCCGGGTAACCGATGCTTGGCATCCTCTCCACGGGATAATCTGGCCACAAAACTTTTTCGGCTGACTCCCAGAAGAATCGGGCAGCCAAAACCATGGAGCAGACTGAGAGAGCCGAGAATCTGAGCATTATGAATCGGGGACTTTCCGAAACCGATCCCCGGATCAACACAGATCCGCGACAGAGCAATGCCAGCAGCCCGGCAGACCTCCAACCGCCGCGCCAGGCCGTCGAAAACATCCAAAGGGGCACAAGCATACTGTGGATCAGTCTGCATGGTGCGCGGATCATCGCCCTGCATGTGCATCAGACACAGATCAGCCTTACACCCTGCCGCCACAGCCAATGAATCGGGATCACCGGCCAAGGCGGTAACGTCATTGATGATGCGGGCTCCCGCCGCCACGGCCGCCGCCATAATCCTGGCGTGTCGTGTGTCGATGGAGACGCAGATGTTTCTTTCAGCTAAAGAACAGACAACCGGCAGAACCCGTCGCTCTTCCTCCTCCACCGGAACCGGATCAGCGCCCGGTCGGGTGGATTCGCCTCCCACATCAATAATGGAGGCCCCAGCCTCCACCATGGATAAGGCGCGGGCGATGGCGGTCTCAGCCGTGAAAGCCTCGCCTCCATCGGAAAAGCTGTCTGGGGTGGCATTAACGATCCCCATGATGACCGGCCTATCCATGGCAAGGCCGCCCCAAGCCGGGCGCTTGGCTCCCATTCGCTGGACGGCCCGGCCCACATGGCGAGCGACATCGGGACCTTCACCTTCGGCCCATTCCACCACGTCGTTAAATGGAGCCACGGCTAGGCTGCCGCCATTTTCGTCACGTAAGGCCACGCCAAGGCTGGTGAACGCCGCCCAGCCCTCGGCCAAAGGCCAGCCATTCCCCGAGATGATGGCGGCGGCGGCCTGTTCGCCCCAAACCAAGCCGGTGGGCAACAGATAGAGGCTGCGCGAGATGTCATCGCCATCAAGTGCGAAACCCCGCGGTAAGGCGGGGCTTCGACGGAAGGCGGATGGAACAGAAGCCTCAGCCACCGGGCTGCGGCTCCGGGCCAAAGCTGCCCCGGCTCGCCGGGCCGGACGACGGCACCGAAGAGCGACGCGGCGCATCCTTGGGACGATAATCTCCGTCACCCTTTACCAGCGGCTCACCACGGATCAGGGTGTCGATATCGTCCTTCGACAGAGTTTCATATTCCAACAATCCCCGAGCGATGATCTCCAATTCGGCACGATACTTGGCAAGGATATCACGAGCCGTATCCTCGCCCTCCTCCACGAACCGGCGAACCTCGGAATCAATCAGGGAGGAGGTCGCTTCCGACACGCTTTTATGCTGGGTCACGGAATGGCCCAGGAAGATCTCTTCCGAATTATCGTTATAGCGCAACGGCCCCAGCTTTTCGGAAAAGCCGAATTCGGTCACCAGCTTGCGCGACAGCTCCGTCGCACGCTGGATATCGTTGGATGCGCCGGTGGTCACCGCATCTTGTCCGAAAACCATTTCCTCCGCCACCCGCCCCCCGAAGAACGCGGCGATCATGGCTTTGATCTGGCGTAGCGACAGGGAATACCGATCGCGTTCGGGCAAAGACATGGTCAGTCCCAGGGCGCGGCCACGGGGAATGATGGTGACCTTATGCAAGGGCTCGTGACCGGGCACATGCATCATCACCAGGGCATGACCGGCCTCGTGATAAGCGGTCAGCTTTTTTTCCTCTTCGGTCATGACCATGGAGCGGCGCTCCGCCCCCATCATCACCTTGTCCTTGGCGGATTCGAAATCCGACATGGTCACCACCCGCTTCCCCATACGGGCAGCCAGCAGAGCGGCTTCGTTCACCAGATTGGCCAGGTCGGCACCGGAAAAGCCGGGAGTACCACGAGCAATGACGCGAGCATCCACATCCGGCGACAAG
>JAYTWE010000334.1:0-3237 GCA_043744055.1 Magnetospirillum sp. | reverse complement strand
CATTGCTCAACACCAGATCGGCAGGAACCACCTTGTCGGCCAAGATGCGCTGGCCGTGGTAAAGATCGTCGAGGAACAGGTTGATAGCGGTGACGCGCTGAATGATTCCGGCTTCCAGCCGCGTCCATTCATTGGCGGTAATCACCCGCGGCAGAACGTCGAACGGCAAGATACGGTCGATGGCGTCCTTGTCCGAATAGACGGTAAAGGTGATGCCAAGATCGAACAGCTCCTTCTCCGCCAGGGCAATCCGGCGGCGCAGATCCTCTTCATCAACACCGTTCAACCGACTGTACAGCGCCGCCAACTCGGCCTGACCATCAGCACGGGGCGAGGTCAGTTCGCAGAAGAATTCTCCGCGCTGATAGGCGGTCAATAGCCCTGACGAAGGCGGCGAAGCCTGGTACTGATTCATCGCCTACCCTCCTGATTTTATCTTTGTCATTGTCTCAGGGTAACACTGACATCAACTTTGTTCAAATTCTAGGCAGCGATGCAGCCATGCTGAAACTGGTGGCTTTTTTCACCGCGTCCCGGAAAAGCCTGTGGTAACCTTTCCCCCCGTTTCGCTGCCTGATCTTGGATATCCGATGGCCATCAACGTCAAGCTTCGCCACACCACCAGCTACACCTATGATCGCCCGGTCACCTTATCGCCCCAAGTGGTGCGACTGCGCCCCGCGCCTCATTCGCAGATTCCGGTTCTGTCCTATTCCTTGAATATCGAGCCCAAGACTCACTTCATCAACTGGCAGCAAGACCCTCAGGGCAATTGGCTGGCGCGGCTGGTCTTCCCTGAAAAGGTCACCCATTTCACGGTGGATGTGGACCTTGTGGCCGACATGTCCATCGTCAATCCGTTCGACTTCTTTTTAGAACCCGACGCGGAGAACTTCCCCTTCAGCTACGACCAAGCCCTGGACCACGAGCTGAAACCGTTCCTGCTCTGCGAAGAAGCTGGGCCGCTGCTGGCGGCTTATATGAAGACCATCGACACCAGCATACCCACGCAGACCAATGATTTCCTGGTGGCGCTGAACCAACGGCTTCAGGGCGACATCAGCTACACCATCCGCATGGAGCCCGGCGTCCAGACTCCCGAACAGACCCTGGGCCTGAAAAGCGGGTCATGCCGCGATTCCGCATGGTTGCTGGTACAGATATTGCGCCGCCTGGGTCTGGCCGCGCGTTTCGTGTCCGGTTATCTGGTTCAGCTGGTTCCCGATGTGAAGCCGTTGGAAGGCCCGGCAGGAGCGACCGAGGACTTCACCGACCTGCACGCCTGGACTGAAGTCTATCTACCGGGCGCTGGCTGGATCGGCCTTGACCCCACTTCGGGTCTGCTGACCGGCGAGGGACACATCCCCCTGGCCGCCTCCCCCGACCCCACCAGCGCCGCCCCCATTTCCGGCGCGGTGGAGCTGTGCGAGGTCGGCTTCGAGCATAAGATGAGCGTGATCCGGGTGATGGAAACCCCCCGCGTCACCAAGCCTTATAGTGAAGAGCAATGGCAAGACGTCCTGAAGCTGGGCGATCTGGTGGACGAGCATCTGGCCAAGGGCGATGTGCGCCTGACCCAGGGCGGCGAGCCCACCTTCGTCTCGGTCGAAGACATTGATGCCGAAGAATGGAACACCTCGGCGGTCGGCCCCACCAAGCGCGCCTTCGCCGACGACCTGATCCGCCGTCTGCGTGACCGCTTCGCGCCGGGCGCGCTGATTGCCTATGGCCAAGGCAAATGGTATCCGGGGGAAAGCCTGCCGCGCTGGGCCTTTTCCCTGGTCTGGCGCGAAGATAACGAACCGGTCTGGCGCAATCCTGAACTGATCGCCCTGGAAAAAGACGATAATGAGCCCACCCATGAACTGGCCCGCGACTTCTCCCAGGCCCTGACCCGCCATCTGGGGGTGGATTCCGCCTATGCCATGCCCGCTTGGGAAGACCCGGCCTATTACCTTTTGCGCGAACAGGCCCTGCCCATCAATGTGGACCCCATCGACAGCAAGCTGGAAAACCCCGAGGAACGCGCCCGGCTGGCCGCCGTGTTCCGGCGCGGCCTGGGCACCCCCACCGGCTATGTGCTGCCCCTGCAACCTTGGCAGGCCCGCGATACATTCCGCTGGATCACCGGTCCCTGGCCGACGCGGGATGGCAAGCTCATCACCATTCCCGGCGACTCGCCGCTGGGCTTCCGGCTGCCGTTGGAATCGCTGCCTTGGATTCCGTCCGACGACTACCCCTATCACAACGAACGCGACCCGTTCGAGCCGCGTGCCCCCTTGCCGCCTCGGCGTCACCAGCATTCCCAGACCGAACGGGTTCCCGTCTCGGGAGCGGCCAAGGGCACCGTCAAGCAGCAGGTCCCGGTGGATTTGCGCCCGGTGGAGACCGCCAACGGGCTGGTCTCGGAGAATGTGCGCACCGCTTTGTGCGTCCAGCCCCGTGACGGTCGCATCAACGTCTTCCTGCCGCCGGTAGAGACCGCCGAACAGTATCTCGACCTGATCGAGGCGGTGGAATTCGCCGCTGCCGAAGTGGGAGCCCCGGTCCATGTGGAGGGCTATCCGCCGCCCAACGATCACCGCCTGAAGATCATCCGGGTGACCCCCGACCCCGGCGTTATCGAGGTCAATGTCCACCCGGTGGAGCATTGGCGCGAACTGGTGGAAAACACCGAAATTCTGTATGCCGAAGCGCATCAGACCCGCCTGGGAACCGAGAAATTCATGGTGGACGGCCGCCATGTGGGCACCGGTGGCGGCAATCATATGGTCCTGGGCGGCTGGACGCCGGAAGACAGTCCGTTTCTGCGCCGCCCCGACCTGCTGGGCAGCATGATCCGCTTCTGGCAGAACCACCCCAGCCTGTCCTATCTGTTCTCCGGCATGTTCATCGGCCCCACCAGCCAGCATCCCCGCGTGGACGAAGCCCGCGACGACACCTTGTACGAGCTGGAGATCGCCCTTTCCCAATTGCCGCCGCCCGGCTCCGATGTGGCGCCCTGGGTGGTGGACCGGGTCCTGCGCAATGTGCTGATTGATGCCAGCGGCAACACTCATCGCACCGAGCTGTGCATCGACAAGCTCTATTCCCCCGACGGCCCCACCGGCCGGCTGGGACTGGTGGAGTTCCGCGCTTTTGAAATGCCGCCCCATGCCCGTATGAGCCTGGTGCAGCAATTGCTGCTGCGCGCCCTGGTGGCCCGGTTCTGGGAGGACCCTTATACCGAGAAGCTAA
>JAYTWE010000333.1:0-4115 GCA_043744055.1 Magnetospirillum sp. | reverse complement strand
TGACCTTGGCGAGCCATCTGGTCGAGTTCCTGGGGGGGAGCATTGGTGTTACCTCGACGGGGGGGGAGGGGGCGACGTTCACGTTTACCTTGCCGATGACCACCCGAGCCAATTTGGGTACTGTGCGGTCGGAGGTCACATGAAAAAAGCACTCGTGGTTGACGACAATGACGTTAATAGAATCCTCGCGACCCGCTTGCTTGGTAAGAGTGGTTGGGACGTGTCCGAGGCCGATTGTGGTGAGGCCGCTCTTCTCTATCTGGCCAATAATAGCGTCAGCCTGATTTTGCTTGATGTGAGCATGCCCACCATGAGCGGGCAGGAGGTTTGTCGGCGTATCCGAGACGAGACATTGGGCGGCGATGGAGTGAAAATCGTGGCCTATACGGCCCATGCCATGCAAGAAGAGATTGCCGAACTGTTGAGCTGTGGCTTTGATACTGTTCTGTCCAAGCCAATGTCGCGAGATCGCTTGAACGCTACTTTGGTTGAAATGGGATTTCTATGATGATGCGAGTCATAGCGCTTGGGCTTTCCTTGCTGCTTTGTGCGGTTTTGCCCGCAACGGCTGGTGATAAGCCCACCAAAGATGTTGTAATGGAGCTGACACTCAAGGCTGCGACCTTGGTGAAAACCAACGGCATCGATCAGGCGCGAGAGAAGTTTCACGCTGAGGGTGAGTTCAAGTTTGGTGAAATTTACGTCAATGTTATTGACTATAATGGAACTTGGCTGGTTTACCCTCCCCATCCGAAGAATGAGGGGAAGTCTGTCCTGAACGTTAAGGATTCAGCAGGCAGACTTTTGGTCCAAGACATCATCAAGACCGCCCAGGAACAAGGTGAAGGGTGGGTGGAGTATCAATGGCTGAACCCCGCCACCAACATGATTCAGCCAAAGATTACCTATGTGAAGAACGTCCAAGATCACAAGGTGATCGTTTATGTTGGGCTCTACCGATAGAGATTTTGCAGCCGGTAATCTCTCCATGATCCCTCCGACGCGGTAGCTGGCGGACACGGCCGCAAGCAACGCCGTTGGAGTTCTGCATTTAAACTTCTCGAAGATAATGCCGCCAGTGGGCTGGGCGTCTTTTTCGTAAAGAGCAGGGGGGGATTGTCGGCGGGTAAGGCAAAGAAAAGGGCCGGAAACCCAAAGGTTTCCGGCCCTAACTGGCTCCGGGGGAGGGATTCGAACCCCCGACCAGCCGGTTAACAGCCGGCTGCTCTACCGCTGAGCTACCCCGGATAAACGATCTGCCCCAGCGGTGCGGCAGATCGATAATTCAATCACGTCATCACGTCATCCCAGATCGGGGACGGTGGAGGCCGAGGCCGGAATTGAACCGACGTACGCGGATTTGCAGTCCGCTGCATAGCCACTCTGCCACCCGGCCTAACCGGCCCAATCGACCGGGGGCCGACGTGAGGACCGTGCTTATACGCGCTGATGCGAAGGCGGTCAAGCTGCTGTTAAGGCTAAAGTGCAATGTTTTTACGTTCGCGTTTGATGCGGCGGAATCGTGGTTAATTCCCCATTCTAAAAGTGGCGAGCGGTCAAGCTTTCCAGAGCCATTATGACCGTGATGGCGATAAGGCCTTGTTGCCATACATTCGTCTTGCTGCCTTCAGTCGCAGGGTGGAATAGTCCTTGATCTTCCGCCCTGGGAAGCTAATGTTCCCTGGCTATGGTGTTCCAGCCTGGGTGGGGGGCTCCCTACATTGTGTAAGAGGTGTATGATGAGGAAGGCGAGCGTTTTGCTGGCCGGTGTGGTTTTGGTTGGTTTGGGTGATATCCAGACTGTTCAGGCCGAATCACTGGACGATGTGCTGTCTTCCGCATATTCATCCAACCCGAATCTTCTTGCCCGGCGAGCTCGGGTAAGGTCGACTGATGAGTCCGTTCCTCAGGCGCTGTCTAATTGGCGGCCGACTGTTACCATGACCGGGTCCATAGGGCGTGGAACCTATTCCAACAATTCCTTGACGAAATACGATACAACCCGCACCCCCAAAACCGGTGCGCTGACCATTACTCAGCCGTTGTTTCGTGGTGGCAGGACTCTGGCCGCCACATCTCAGGCGGATAATTCTGTTTTGTCCGAGCGGGCTTTATTGGATGCCACGGAGCAGACCGTTTTGCTGAATGCAGCCTCAGCCTATCTCAACGTGGTTCGCGACGAAGAGGTGTTGAAGCTCAGTATTAATAATGAGCAGGTTCTGCGCCGACAATTGGAAGCGACGCAAGAGCGCTTTAAGGTCGGCGAAATCACGCGCACCGATGTCAGCCAAGCTGAAGCTCGATTGTCCAAGGCGACCGCTGACCGCGTCGCCGCCGAAGGCAATCTGCAAAGCACGCAGGCCAATTACGTCAATACCGTGGGGCATGCCCCGGAAAAGCCGCAGCAGCCCCAGCTTCCATCCCAGCTTCCCGCCAGCCTGGATGAGCTAAGGTCCATCTCGTTGAGCCAAAATCCCAGCGTTATTGCAGCTGATTTTTCCTATGCGGCCGCCAGGGATGGTGTCGATCTGGTGTTCGGTGAATTGTTGCCGACGCTGTCGCTTTCCGCCGACCTGACGCGCACTTTGCAAACCTCGACCATGAAGTCGGAAACTATCGCCCGCGAAGTTCTTCTGAATCTTTCTGTTCCTCTTTACGAGGGCGGAGGAACCTATTCTCGGGTCCGCGCCTCCAAGCATACTGCGGGGCAACGTCGCATCGAAGCCGATCAGGCCCGCCGCGATGCGTTGGAGACCGCGACAAAGTCTTGGGAAAGCCTTTCGACCGCCCGCGCTCAGGCTAAGGCTTATGAGGCGCAGATCAGGGCTTCGGAACTGGCTTTGGCCGGTGTGCGCGAGGAATCGAAAGTCGGCTCACGGACGGTTCTTGACGTGTTGAATGCCGAACAGGAATTGTTTGACGCCCGTGTGAGTCTGACCAAGGCCCAGCGCGACGTTTTGGCCAGTGCTTTCCAGGTCAAGTCGGCCATGGGGCAAATGACGGCACAGGGGTTAAATCTTCCGGTGTCCGTCTATGATCCAACCAAGCACTACGACGACGTGCGTGGCAAATGGATCGGCAATGGCATCGACATGGAGAATGGATACGAGTAGAACTGATGGAGCTTTGGTGCCAATCTGATGGTTGGTTGAAGTTTCTCTTGGTTCCTCGACGAATTTTAACCATTTGTTACCAGCCGTACCGCACTATTGCGACAGGTCCCCTTTTCGGGCGCAGGCAGATAGAAGCCGTGACATGAGCGAAGACAAGGCCCAGCAAGAACCATCAATGGAGGATATCCTAGCCTCTATCCGACGGATTCTGTCGGAAGATGAGGTGGAGGATAAGCCTCAGGCGCCGGAGCCTCCGCCGCCTGAGCCCGAGCCCATGCCAGCTCCAGAGCCCGAACCTGAGCCGGAACCGTCTCAGACTTTCGCACAAGACGATATCGATTCGATGTTCGATTCGCCCGCTCCTGTGCGTGAGCCGGAACCTGAGCCCGAGCCCGAGCCGATGCCCATTCCGGAGCCTGAACTGGACTCCGATGACGATATCCTCGAATTGACCGAGGATATGGTGATGGAAGAGGCGCCGGAGGAACCGGAGCCCGCTTTCGATATCAATGATTTTAAGGCGGATCTTGGCGATTTCGATCCCGAGCCGCCTGTTATGGTTGCTCCGGTGATGCAGCCTTACGAGCCGCCGCCGCCGCGCCGTCAGCGCCCGGTGGATGACGAAGCTCTGATGTCACCGCCGAATATCGACCATGGCGCATCGCTGCTCTCTAATCTTGCCCGCGAAATTGTTCGCCAGAAGTCTTTCGGTCTCGGCAACAGTGCCGTCACTTTGGAAGACTTGGTGAACGAGCTGCTGCGCCCGATCCTTAAGGAATGGCTCGACCAGAACCTGCCCTACATGATCGAGCGGATCGTCAAGAAAGAGATCGAGAGGATGGTAAACCGGTCTGAAGATTATTAATCTCTGACGGGTTCAAGCAAACGGGGCGGCCCGGCTGTTGGGGCCGCCCTTTCTTTTTTTAACCCCTCATACGAGCGCAAGCAGATCACCATGCTGGATAAGACGTATCGTCCCGCCGAAGTCGAGCCGAAACACTA
>JAYTWE010000332.1:0-2735 GCA_043744055.1 Magnetospirillum sp. | reverse complement strand
AGAAGGATGTGTTCGACGAGGACATCGTCGCCCTGGTGGACGACGCCGTTGTTCGCGGCAATGACCGCATCCGGCTGGTCTCGCTGGAAGTGCTGTGCGGCACCAAGCATCAGCCGCCCTCCGCCACCCTGGAACTGTCCATCGACGGGGAGACCAAGGGAGTCCACGCCACCGGCGACGGCCCCGTGGATGCCACCTTCAACGCCATCAAGGCGCTGTTCCCCCACGAAGCCCATCTCCAACTGTATCAAGTGAGCGCCGTGACCCAGGGCACCGATGCCCAGGCGGAAGTCACCGTGCGGCTGGAAGAAAACGGCAAAACCGTCAATGGGCAAGGGGCCGAGACCGATACTCTGGTCGCCTCCGCCCGCGCCTATGTCAATGCCTTGAACAAACTTTTGGTGAAACGGGAAAAAAGCGCACCGGACGCACTCCCGGCGTGATATAGCACCGGTCACCTGGATACCTATATGAACCGCGTCACCGCAATGGCCGAGCCTGCGGCGGCGTAATGAAGACGACATCGGATGTTGAGCGAGGGATTATGTTTTCGAAGCTGACGGGTTGGATGTCCGCGGATATGGCGATCGATCTGGGAACCGCCAATACGCTGGTCTACGTCAAGGGCCGGGGTATCGTCCTCAACGAGCCATCCGTGGTCGCCATTGCCGAGGAAAAGGGCAAGAAGAAAGTCCTGGCCGTCGGCGATGAAGCCAAGATGATGCTGGGCCGCACGCCCGGTTACATTCAAGCTATTCGTCCGCTTCGCGACGGCGTTATCGCCGACTTTGAAGTGGCCGAAGAGATGATCAAGCACTTCATCCGCAAGGTTCATAACCGGCGCAGCTTCGCCAGCCCGCTGGTCATCGTCTGCGTGCCCTCCGGCTCTACCGCCGTCGAGCGCCGCGCCATTCAGGAATCCGCTGAAAGCGCCGGTGCGCGCCGAGTCTACCTGATCGAAGAACCCATGGCAGCAGCCATCGGTGCCGGCCTGCCGGTCACCGAGCCCACCGGCTCCATGGTGGTCGATATCGGCGGCGGCACCACCGAAGTGGCGGTCCTCTCCCTGGGCGGTATCGTCTATTCCCGCTCGGTGCGCGTTGGCGGCGACAAGATGGATGAAGCCATCATCGCCTATATCCGACGCAACCATAACCTTCTGGTGGGCGAAGGCTCCGCCGAGCGCATCAAGAAGGAAATCGGCTCGGCCTGCCCGCCCGAAGACGGCGAAGGCCGGACCATGGAGATCAAGGGCCGCGACCTGATGAACGGTGTTCCCAAGGAGCTCATCATCTCCGAGCGCCAGATCGCCGAAAGCCTGGCCGAACCGGTGGGAGCCATCATCGAAGCGGTGAAGGTTGCCCTGGAACACACCGCCCCGGAACTGGCCGCCGACATCGTCGATAAGGGCATCGTGCTTACCGGCGGCGGCGCTCTGCTGTCCAATCTGGACTATGTTCTGCGCCATGCCACCGGACTGCCGGTCTCCATCGCCGACGATCCGCTGTCTTGCGTCGCCCTGGGAACCGGTCGCGCCCTGGAAGAAATGCCCAAGTTGAAGAACGTGCTGACCAGCATGTACTAATTCTGGGGGTCGGGTTACATCTCGTCACCCGACCCTTGCGTGAAAAGATAGTGACTGCTATAGAATGCTCCAAATAGTCGCGGAGCTAGCTGTGAACCTTAGTATGCACCGAGCTGATAGCACCAACTCACATTTTGCAGCATTAGAACGTGAATGGGCCTTTCAGATTAAGAACCTTGATGACGTAGTCGATGACTACGAATCACCCCATATCGAACACGCAAGAAAGATCGTCAACGAAATCCCTGTAGATCGTCGCTACGGTATATATGTTCTTCGAGACGAGGCCGCATCCGATGATGGTGGATACGTGGGAATGGTGCATGTCAACCATGCATGGATCGGAACATCACAAGCTACCCTTCGCATGCTCTGGGTCTTGCTGGCCCCACAGTTTGATTACATGGAACCAAATCCACTAGAAATTGGAACAATAGCGGCCGGGCTACTTTACGGCGGCATAAAACTCTGTCAAACTGACCACCGCTCTAAGTCGATGAAGATGCACCTTGGCAGCTTGGTTGATCGTCAATATGCGTCTGCATTGGTAGCCTCGTTGCGACGTGAGATACCGGGAATTACCTCCTCGATTCGCGGCAACTGGCTTCAGTTAGATAATTTATAAGTGGAGATGCGATATGAAAACCGGTGAAGACCTGAGGGCTGCTCTCATCACCGCGTGCCAGACCGCCGCCTCTCAAGTCGGCAGCAACATATCGGGACTTTCATGGTTCTATCGAAATACCGTAAAAAATCAGAAAGAACTAAATCGCGCGGCCTAATGTCACGATTAACTGGGTATGTAGAGGGCGATCACTGATCGCCCTCTTTTATATTTTCCCAGCGGATACAAGCTATAGCGTGCGGAACAACCCGATGACGAAACCTTATTCGGCTTTAAAACCAAAGCCAAACCACAAGATTTTAGTCGCGCCCCGCCCACTAGATGTAGTAGTCTGCTGAGATTCATCCGCTCCCTTGTTCCGGGGTGGGTCTCTCGCAACGGAGGGTACCGGTGAAGCAGTCGAATGCAGCAGGTCGGCTTGCTACGGTCAGGTTGCTCTTCCAGCGCTTTGCCTTCCTTTCATTGATCGTCGCCTCCGTCGCCCTGATGATCTTGGGCAAGGCCGATATCTTCTTGATCGAACGT
>JAYTWE010000331.1:0-3282 GCA_043744055.1 Magnetospirillum sp. | reverse complement strand
CGCAGCTCGTCCCAGTTATGGGCCACCACCACTTCCTCGTCGGAATCGGTCACCCAGGTCTCGTCCCAAGGAGCAATCTCTGAAACATCTGGGATCATCGTGATCTTGGCAGCAATATCGCGAGAGGCGGAAGCGCCGATGACCAGGCATTCCAGTAAGGAATTGGATGCCATGCGATTGGCCCCATGCAGCCCGGTGAACGAAACCTCGCCCACGGCATAGAGGTTCTCCACATCGGTCCGCCCGGCCAGATCGGTCAGCACGCCGCCGCAGGTATAATGCGCTGCGGGCACCACCGGCAACGGCTCCTTGGTCATGTCGATGCCGAACTTCAGGGCCTCGGCATAGACCGTGGGAAAGTGAGTGGTGATAAATTCCGGCGGCTTATGGCTGATATCCAGATAAATGCACTCACAGCCCAAACGCTTCATCACATCGTCGATGGCGCGGGCCACGATATCGCGAGGAGCCAGTTCCGCCCGCGGATCATACTCATCCATGAAACGGGTGCCGTCGGGACGCAGCAACAGCCCGCCCTCCCCCCGCACCGCCTCGGTCACCAGGAAGGACTTGGCCTTGGGGTGGTAGAGGCAGGTGGGATGGAACTGACTGAATTCCATATTGGCGACCCGGCACCCCGCTCGCCAGGCCATGGCGATACCGTCGCCAGTCGAGCCGTCCGGGTTCGATGAATAAAGATAAACACGAGACGCGCCGCCGGTGGCGAGAACCACGGTCCGGGCGGGAAAAGCCTTTACCCTGCCGTCGCGGCGATCCAGGCCATAAGCTCCGATGCAACGCCCCTGCCGACCGCTGGGGCGTTTTTCACGGATCAGGTCGATGGCATTGTGATTCTCAAACAGCTCGGCCCGGCTTTCGCGGATACGGGCTTCCAGCGATGTCTGGACCGCCTTACCGGTAGCATCGGCGGAATGGACGATTCGGCGGTGGGAATGCCCCCCCTCGCGGGTGAGGTGAAGCTCTCCCGCTTCCTTATCGAATATGACGCCATTGGCGATCAGCCAGTGGATGGCCTCCTTGGCCCCCTCCACCACGGCACGAACCGCAGGCTCCACACAGATGCCCGCACCGGCGTTCAAGGTATCGGTGATGTGAGATTCCGTGGAATCAGAAGCATCAAGCACGGCGGCGATGCCGCCTTGGGCATATTTCGTGCTGCCCTCGCTCAGATCATTCTTTGACAGAACCGCGACCCGAGCATCGGGATTTTGAGCCAAAACGCCCAAGGCCACCGACAATCCGGCCGCCCCTGATCCGATCACCAGCAGGTCATAGGGCTCTTTCTTCAACTTGACCATCTCAGCTCCAGTCCAGCCCGATATCGACCGCCGGAGCCGATTGAGTGATACGCCCCACCGACACAAAATCAACGCCGGTCTCGGCAATGGCGCGGATGGTGTCCAAGGTCACGCCCCCCGATGCCTCGGTCTTGCAGCGCCCGGCAACGATGCCCACCGCCGCGACCAAGATATCCGGGGCCATATTGTCCAGCAGAACAATATGGGCACCGGCCGCCACGGCTTCGGCCACCTGATCCAGGGTATCGCATTCCACTTCGATATTGGGCCGTCCGGCATCCTTGGCGCGGCGCACCGCCGCCCCCACCCCGCCACAGACGGCGATATGATTGTCCTTAATCAGAACGCCGTCATAAAGCCCCATGCGGTGGTTCTTGGCGCCGCCGCAGCGCGTGGCGTATTTGGACAGCCGCCGTAGGCCGGGTATCGTCTTGCGAGTATCGAGCAAGGTGCAGCCCGTCCCTTCAATCCGCTCCACATAGCTCCGGGTCAGGGTGGCGATACCCGACAGCAATTGCAGCAGGTTGAGAGCGGTGCGCTCGCCGGTCAGCAAGCCTCGGGCGGGACCTTCCATCTCGGCAAGGATTGTTCCCGCCGCCACGTTATCGCCATCGGCGGTGCAAGGCGTGAAGCGGGCTTCGGGAACCACCAGCCGAAACACCTCCTGGGCCACCAGCATCCCCGCCACCACCATGGGATGACGGGCCTGCATGACGCCCTTGAAGCGCAAATCAGCCGGAATGACACTGGAAGACGTGATGTCCTCGCCCTCTCCGCCCTTATCGGACCCGGTATCTTCGGCCAGAGCAGCCAGAATCACCCGCCGTGCATCGTCGTAATCAAGCTCAGGCAACATTTACCGCCCCCGCCCCGCTGGAGCCGGACATGGGAACCGACTTGCTCATCTCCAGCATGCGTTCCAGCGGCTTCAAGGCGGCGAGGCGCAAATCCTCGGGCACGGTGATGGCGGGTGCGTCATTCTTCAGACAGAGATAAATCTTTTCCAGGGTATTCAGCGCCATGAACGGGCAGTTGGAGCACGAACATCCGCCATCGGCGCCGGGGGCCGGAATAAAGGTCTTGTGCGGAGCCGCCTTGCTCATCTGATGGATGATATGCTGCTCGGTGGCGATGATGAATTCCGAAGCGGGCGAGGCCAGCACGAAATCCAGAATATTGCGGGTGGACCCCACATGATCGGCATGGGCCAAGATGCCGTCCGGGCATTCAGGATGGGCAGCCACCTGCGCATGAGGATGGCGCACCTTCAGCTTGACCAGCTCTTTTTCGGAAAACTGCTCGTGGATGATGCAGCTGCCCGGCCACAGGGTCATCTCGCGGCCGGTCTTCTTTTGCATATAAGCGCCCAGATGGCGGTCAGGCGCGAACAGGATCGGCCGATCCATGGGCAGCTGACGAATGATGGCCTCGGCATTAGACGAGGTTACGATCACATCCGACAAGGCCTTAACCTCGGCAGAGCAGTTGATATAGGTGACGGCGATGTGATCGGGATACTTCTCGCGGAAAGCCCGGAACGCTTCGGGGCGGCATCCCTCTTCCAGCGAACATCCGGCGGCGGCGTCAGGAATCACCACCAGCTTGGATGGCGACAGAATCTTGGCCACCTCCCCCATGAAGCGCACACCGCAGAACACGATGACATCGGCATCGGTGGCAGCGGCTTTGCGTGACAGATCCAGCGAATCTCCGACGAAATCGGCCAAGTCCTGAATCTCACCGTCTTGATAGTAATGAGCCAGAATCACGGCGTTGCGCTCCTTGCGCAGCCGGTCGATCTCGGCGTGAAGGTCCAGGCTGGGGTCGATATCCGCCTCGGTCATGGCCTGAGCGGTCGGCAGAATAATGGTTTCGGTCATCGAATCGGCTTTCCCTGTGGCCCAAAAATTCACGAAGCTGAAGTAAAGGACAATTCCACCAACCAAAGCAACCCCGCGCTCCA
>JAYTWE010000330.1:0-1875 GCA_043744055.1 Magnetospirillum sp. | reverse complement strand
CTCGGTGGCCCCCACCGGCCACAGCCCCAGATCAGCAGGACGGTCACGCATGAACAACCAGATAATGGGAGCGAGAACCGCAGCGGCGGCGGCGATTAGCAACACCGCCTCCCGCCAGCCCCAATGCTCCACCATCCAAGCCATCTGCGGCAGGAAAATCAGCTGCCCGGTCGCAGTGGCCGCCGACAAGACTCCCATCACTGTGCCGCGATAGGTGTCGAACCAACGGCTGACCACGGTGGCGCCCAAGACCAAGGCAATGGTGCCTGATCCACCGCCCACTACGATTCCCCACAGCAAGGTCATGTGCCACGGACGGCTCATGGCGGTGGTCGCGAGAACCCCCACCGCCAGAACCGCCAAGGCCAGGGCCATGGTCCGGCGCAATCCGATGCGATCCATCACGGCGGCGGCAAACGGCGCCATCAACCCGTACAAGATCAGATTAACCGCAATGGAAACGGAAATGGTGGCGCGGCTCCAGCCGAATTCAGCCTCCAGCGGCACCATCATCACGCCAGGAGCCGAACGGATACCCGCCGCCACCAGCAAGGTGACAAAGGTCAGCCCGGCGGCGATCCATCCATAATGCAGCTTGCGGCGGCTTGTGCGTGCGGACATCACGCCCTCCCAAAATGATGTAGACAGGTCTGTATCATTCATGTAGTACAGATAGGTCTGTATCATGTCAATAGAGACAAACGTGCATTCCAGGGCAATCGGGCGAATGGATATCATCCTCTATATTTCTCGTCACCCCCGCGAAAGCGGGGGTCCATAGTTGGGACAGACGAAATGCATGGCCGAAAAACGTGCTTGCGGCAGCATGGATTCCCGCTTTCGCGGGAATGACGACAGTGTTTGCTGGAACATTCTACTGCACCCGATTGCCCTGACGTGCCTTCACATAAGATGACCTAGGCCGATACCATGAGCACACCCGCCCCGACCAACAGCCCCCCACCCATCGAATGTGTTGAGAAGCTCTGTGCCCGCGACCGCATCCTGGCCGCCGCCAACGAGCTGTTCTACCGGGAAGGTATCCGCGCCATCGGCATCGACACGGTGATCGAGAAGGCGGGGGTCGCCAAGATGAGCCTGTACCGCGCCTTCCCCTCCAAGGATGATCTGATCGCCGCCTTTTTGGACATGCGCGACCATATCTACTGGGATTGGTGGGATTCGGTGGTGACGCGCCATCCCGACCAGCCCAGGGAACAACTACGCGCCCTGTTCCAGGCTTTGGCCAAGCGAACCTCCAGCCCTGATTATCGCGGCTGCCCCTTCGTCAATACCTCGGTGGAATTTCCCGATCCCAGCCATCCCGGCCGCGTGGTCATCGCGCGGCATATGGCGGAGCTGCGCCAGCGCCTCGGCGCCATGGTGGAAGGGCTGGGGGTCGCCCAGACCAAGACCCTGACCGACCAGCTGATGCTGCTGATGGAAGGCGCTTATTCCGCCGGAAACACAATGGGACCAGACGGTCCCTCGGCCGCCGTGGCCCAGGCGGCGGAAAGCCTGATCCAACTTCATATCTCCCCGACCTTGCAGAGGCCCACATGACCCAACCGCACCTCTTCCAGCCGCTGACCCTGCGCGGCCTGACCCTTACCAACCGCGTTTCCGTGGCCCCCATGTGCCAGTACAGCGCCATTGATGGAGTCGCCCAGGACTGGCACCTACAACACTATGGCGCCATGGCGGCGTCCGGCCCCGGCCTGATCGTCATCGAGGCCACCGGAGTCGCGCCGGAAGGGCGGATTTCTCCTCTCTGCCTCGGCCTTTACGACGATGCCACCGAAGCCGCCCTAACCCGGCTGGTGAGCGCATTGAAGAGTTTCGGCACCAGCGCCATCGGCATTCAACTGGGCCATG
>JAYTWE010000329.1:0-3431 GCA_043744055.1 Magnetospirillum sp. | reverse complement strand
CGCTTGGAACCGCTCAATCTCTTCCTTCGTCAGCATGCGTGCAATCTTTCGCCCCAGCAGCGGCAGGATATGCCGGTTGATGCAGGACTCATCCTGCATCAACGAACTTTCCTTCTTCTTTGTGGGGAGGTGGGGGTTTCTGGACGGAGCAGGGGGCCGGGACAAGGCGGGATCTGACGGGATGTGGTGGGATCAGAACCTAGGGAAATCGCCACGTTGAGGCACGTCAAAAAAATTTGCGGCACGTTCAATGACGATTTAGCCTTTTGGACAGATGAGGTCGAATTGGAGGCGATTCGGCGGGGGATTTTGGACGACGCCTTTGGCGGTGCCGTCTGCAACATATGCGTAGAAACTACGCATATGTGATGTGCGGAGACCGTGATTCCCTGCGGCGGGGCGCTGTATACAAGCCTCAGGCCTTTTGAGTGCTCGCCGTGGCCCCATCTGGGTTGGTGAGAGCCTCGCGTAGGCGGCGGCGCAGTTGGCCGATAGCCCCACGGATGGCGGCGGGGCGGTCTTCGGGGGACACATCATCCGACAGGTCGGCGGCGATCTTGGCGGCCTCGGCGGCGATGTCGCGCAGGGCCATGGTATAGCCACACTCCTTATAAGCCGCCGAAACCGCCTCGGTCACTCGGCCATATAGCTCGGCGTCAATAGTGGCCGCCGCGCCGCCTGACGCGGCCCCGGCACCACCAGGGCGCATCTCTCCTTCGCCGGTCAGCAGCCATGTCGGCGAGAAGCCCAGCGCGGCAAGCTTCTCCAGTACGTCCCAGCCGGGCTTATGCAGGCCGCGCTCATAGGTTTGCCACGTCGTCACTCCAAGATCGAGATCGAGCGCCATTTCCTTCTGCGATTTTCCCAAGGTATCGCGGACGCGCTTTATCCTGTCTATCTGGCTGGTCATGCCACAGTTTCCAACGCCATCTGTGGCGTTTGGCGCGACAGATCAAATCTGCGCAACTGTTCCAATTCTGCATTCAACATCAAATAGTTAGCGTCACATGCTCCATAGGCGGCCCCCCGGCAAACAGTTGCGCTGTTTTCTGCGTTGTAATGGCGCTGTTTAGTGTGCATAACGCTTGTCATGTCTATCGCACCTGCAATCTTAAGCGCCCTACAAAACCCCGCCACGCGGCGGGGGTTCGTGAAGGCTTTATTCGAAGCCAAGGGCCTGTCGTTTCGGTCTTTCGCCTTCCGGGAAGGGGTGAGCCATCAGGCCGTCTGCCAGTCGGCAGCGGGTCATGGCAGCAGCCACCTCCGGGAGGCAATCGCCCGGGAAATCGATCTCACCCCCTGGCAGTTATACCCCGAGCGTTACGACGGCAAGGGCAACCACCTGGGACGAATTCGTAACCAACAGCGTATCACGCGCCCCCATGGGCGCAATGTCGAAGAAGGGAAAGCCGCATGAACACACCTGTTTGGCCCAAAGACAAATTGATGCGGACGCCGCCCGAGCTGCCGATGGACGAGCGTGTACGCCGCTATCAGCACAACATCATCACCATTCGCGAGTCCGGCTGTTTGGTGCCCAGCGCCCTGGTGGATAGCCTGGACGAGGGCGAGATCCGCGCTTGGTTCGAAGCTGGAGAACGGCGGATCGCGGCCCTGAAGACGGCGATCCGAGCGGTCGCGAAGTTGCCGGTGGATGAGGATGGCTATGCGGTTGTGCTGGATGGGCGCGACATCCCTGCTTCCGTCGCCCAGAAGACCGACGACAACCGGCGCCTCTTGGGAGATCTGATCCTCCTTGCTGGCAAACAGGGGCTTTTTGCCCAGGACTTCGATGAGGCCCTTCGCTTACTGAAACTGCCGATGGACGACCACGCGCGAAACGTGGTCGCCAGCCTCTGCCTCCGGCGTCGCTAGAGGCGGATATGAACCGGACCGTCCTTCACCTTCTCGGCCTCGGCCGCCAGCCACTTGGCGTATTCCGCCAACTGATGGCAAGCAAGCGTCGCCGCGACCGTGAATCCTTCAGCGGTCGACGTAGTGAATTCCATGGTGTGCGTGTCGGTGCCCTGCGTGATCTCGAACGTCGCCTTGTAATTGACCGTCCCTTCCCGGTCTCCGAGGTGAGGTATCACTCCGGTGATTTCGAGTTTTCGCAGCAAAACGCGATCCTTCATCAACACATTGTCGCTCATTTCAATCCCCCTGGTTGGTTGGCTTCGAACACCACAACCATAAGGGAAAGCCGACCGGGAGTCACCGCCACTATGGCGAGGGCTTCCGGCCACACCATCCCTGGCGCCGAGGGTAACGGCGTTCCTCCCAAACTTCAGGCCGGGCATGGCCGTGCACAGTGCCCGCCCGGCCTCTTTTTGGGGGTAGTCAACGACAACAACAACGAGGCCATCATGACCAACAGAGCCCATAAGGGCCGGTCGGCCGATCCACGGCAGATCGACTTTCTCTCGATTTTTGAAGGCGCGCTGGCGATGCCCGCTCCACGCCCAGAGCCTAAGCCCCAGGCGGGGGCGATGGACCTGGATCAGGATATGCGCCGCTTGCTGAATGAGGCGATCAAGGCGGGTCCGTTCCATTGCCGCGACGCCCTGGCGGAGGCGGTCAGCTTCCATGCCGGACGGCGGGTGACCAAGGCGATGATTGATAGCTGGACGGGGGCCAGTCGCCCTCATGCTTTTCCCGCGCACTTGATTCCGGCATTCTGCCGGGCGCTGGGCAATTCAATCCTGGTGGTCGGAATCGCCGAGCCAGCGGGATGTGCAGTGACCGAAAGCGCCGCCCTGATCCAGTCCCGACTGGATCGTCTGACGCTATTCATCCGTTTCGCCAAGGCCGAGCAAAAGCGCCTGATCGCCGAAGCGCCGCTGTTCCAGCAAGGCGGTGTGCGATGATCCGACTGACCTCAGTAGCCGTCAAAGCGATCTCTCGTAGAGGCCGTCTCGCAGGTCATCTCAAAGTCATTAGGTATACGAATGCCAGCCTTACAGCGCGGGCACTGAAACAGATCGAGCTTCCAATCGCTCTTCTCAAATTGGAGCACCGATTGTTTGCCATCATCGAAGCAGGACTGGCAAAGCCATGGTCCTTCTTTTATCGCCTCAGCCGCATCGCTGCGGACATACGCAAAAGCGCCCGGTCCTATCTTTTCAAGAGAGTGGCCCTCTCGCTGAGCAAGGCGGTGTTCCAATTCCTTGACCCGGTCGACCATCTGCGCGACCTCGTCCTTCAGCACGAATATCGTGTCCTTGGCCAGATAGAGCGCCTCCTTCACCGCAAACATCTGATCGTTAACCGCAGCAATCGCCTCCGGCTTCGCGCCTTGACCGCCCAACACCTTGAGGAATCCAACTACCTTACTAGGTTCTGTTGACAATTACGCCATCCAGATGACGGTCGCGGCGATATAGAGGAAGGCCTTGAAGTTTCTGGCGCGTTTGGCGTAGCGGGTTGCGATG
>JAYTWE010000328.1:0-4265 GCA_043744055.1 Magnetospirillum sp. | reverse complement strand
CATAATCGCCATATACAGGGAAGGCGTCCCACTGGGGATGTCTTTTCCGAGCTTGAGAATCGGGTATAATCAATCCCTCCTCGTGGAGACACGCCATGTCCCAAAGTTTTGACCTGATCCTTCGCAACGGCACCGTGGTCACCCCCAATGGCGCCGAGCGGGCCGATATCGCCATCCGCAATGGCCGCATCGCCGCCATAGGGAATCTGGGTCAAGCCTTCGCCGCCGAAGAGACCGATCTGCGCGGCCTAACCGTCTTGCCGGGAGTGATCGACACCCAGGTCCATTTCCGCGAACCCGGACTGGAGCATAAGGAAGACCTGGAATCCGGCACCGCCGGAGCCGCCCAGGGCGGTGTGGTCGCCATCTTCGAAATGCCCAACACCAAGCCCTCCACCACCACCGCCGATGCCATCAACGACAAGCTGGCGCGCGCCAAGGGCCGTGCCTGGGTCGATCACGCCTTCTTCATCGGCGCGGCAGCCGAGAATGTCTCCCATCTGGCCGAGTGGGAACGTCTGCCCGGCTGTGCCGGTATCAAGATCTTCATGGGGTCTTCCACCGGCTCGCTGCTGGTGGCTGATGACGAGACCCTGGCCGCCGTACTGGCCCAGGGCTCGCGCCGGGTCGCCGTCCATTGCGAGGATGAGGAACGGTTGGCCCAACGCAAGCATCTGGCCGATGAAGGCGCCCATCCCCGTGTCCACCACCTTTGGCGTGACGAGGAAACCGCTCTGCGGGCGACCAAGCGCCTGATCGCCCTGGCTGAAAAGGCCCATCGCCGGGTCCATGTCCTGCACGTGACCACCGCAGAGGAAATGGACTTCCTGGCCGGGCACAAGGACATGGCCACGGTGGAGACCACTCCCCAGCACCTCACCTTGGCCGCGCCGGAATGCTATGAACGCCTGGGCTCCTATGCCCAGATGAATCCGCCCATCCGCGATGCTCATCATCGTGACGCCTTGTGGGCTGCCATCTCCAATGGAGTGGTGGATGTGCTGGGTTCCGACCACGCGCCCCATACCAGGGAAGAGAAAGACAAGCCCTATCCCCAAAGCCCGTCCGGCATGACCGGCGTTCAAACCCTGGTTCCCATTATGCTCGACCATGTCAACCGCGGCCGCCTCAGCCTGGAGCGGCTGGTGGACCTGACCAGCGCCGGTCCCGCCCGTATTTACGGCATCGCAGGCAAAGGCCGCATCGCCGTGGGCTATGACGCCGACTTCACCGTGGTGGATATGCAAGCCGAGCGGACCATCACCCATGACTGGATCGAAAGCCGCTGCGGCTGGACCCCGTTCGACGGTAAGAAAGTCACCGGCTGGCCCGTGGCGACCATCGTGCGCGGCCGGACCGTGATGCGGGACGGCCAATTGCTGGGCAATGCGGCAGGGGAACCGGTTCGTTTCCACGAAAGCCGCTGATATGCCGCGACACCCCGCCAATCGCCGATTGCTCGTGGGGTTACTGGGAGTGCTGCTCTTGGCGCTCTGGGCTTTTGTCGGCTATTGGTCCTGGTCCCAGCACCGCAAGGTCACGGAATCAAGCATCCGAATGCTGGAACAGCTAACCAGCGCGGTAGAGGAACAAACCCTGCGCCTGTTCAAACAGGCGGAAACCTCGCTGGTGGTCACCCGCCATTGGATGGCTGAACATCCCGAAGACGACCCCGGCCTGTCGCCCGCCTTCATCGGATTGACCGACCGGTTGCGAGCGGTCTCGGAAGGGATGCTCGACATCCGCATGATTAGCCGCCAGGGCGGGCTGTTCTATATTCCCAAACGAGGCCTCAAGCCCCTGGCTGACGTCTCCGACCGCGACTATTTCCGCGCCCAGGCCGATCCGGCCAAACAAGGATTGTTCATCGGAAATCCGCTCATCAGCCGGATAACCAGCAAATGGGGAATTCCGGTTTCCATGGCGGTGGACAAGGCCGGTGGAGATATCGGAATCGTCTTCGTCGCCATGGAGCTGGACCGCATCGCCAAGACCTTCGAGGCGGAACGGCCAAAGCCGGATGGAGCCATTTCCATCATGCGGGCCGACGGAACATTTCTGTTCCGCATTCCCACCGGGAACACCATTATCGGCCAGAATATCGCTGGCACGCCGTCTTGGGACAACCACATCTCCAAGGCCGCGCGCGGCACCTATTATTCCGATGGAAGCGCTGTCGGCACCAAACCCAAGCTGGTCTCGTTCATTCGGCTGCATGATTATCCGCTCTATGTGACCGTGGCCTCGGACTTCGATGAACTGTTGAGCCCGTGGCGGCGCGAGACCATTACCTTGGTGGGAATCGCCACTCTGGTCAGCATGCTAACCGCCATTCTGGGGGCGGTCTTATTCCGCGCTATGAAATCGGAAGAACGCGCCCAGCGCGAGACCGAGCACGCCCACCGAGACGCACAACTGATCCTGACCTCCGCCGGAGAGGGGATTTGCGGCCTGGATTCCGCAGGCCAGGTCAGCTTCATCAATCCAGCCGCCTGCCGGATGCTGGGTCTTACGGACGTGTCTCCGGTGGGTCGGAACTTTCACGCCTTCAGCCATCATTCGCACCCGGATGGCAGTCCCTATCCCTCGGAAGAATGCCCCATTCACCAGACTCTCGCCGACGGTATAACCCGCGACATTCACCAAGAAACCTTCTGGAACAAGGATGGACGCGCAGTCCCGGTGGATATGGTGGTGAGCAGCGTCATTGATGAAAGCGGCATCACCGGCGCGGTGGTGGTGTTCCACGATATCGGCGAACGCATCAAGTCGGAACAGCGGTTGGCGACCCAGGCCGAGGAACTGTCCAGGTCCAATTCCGACCTGGAACAATTCGCCTATGTGGCGTCCCATGACCTGAGAGAGCCGCTGCGTCAGGTGGCCAGCTATGTGTCGCTGCTGGAACGCCGCTATGGGAAACTGTTGGATAAGGACGGCCTGGACTTCATCGGCTTCGCCCGCGACGGCGCCGAACGCATGAATCAGCTCATCATTGATCTGCTGGATTTCTCCCGCATCGGTCACCAGGCCCAACCATACGAAGATGTTTTTCTCTCCAAGGTTATCGACGACGCTTGCGCCAATCTGGCCAGCCGCATCGAGGAAGCCAAGGCGCTCATCAGCCGCGACGACGAATTGCCGGTGATTCCTGGCGTCAGGGGTGATCTGATCCGCCTGTTCCAGAACCTGATCGGCAATGCCCTGAAATATCGCGCTCCCGACCGCGCGCCGGTTATAACGGTCTCGGCCCGCCTTCTCGATAACGAATGGGTCGTGACGGTGGCTGATAACGGCATCGGCATCGACCCCCAATATTTCGATAAAATCTTCGGCATTTTCCAACGGCTGCACACGCGCGATAAGTTCGAGGGCACCGGGATCGGACTGGCCATCTGCAAAAAGATCATCGAACGCATGGGCGGACGCATCTGGGTGGAGTCAACCCCGAACCAGGGCAGCCGCTTCCACCTCTCCCTGCCGATCCACCATCGGGCTTGACCGGCATCATGCCGGGCAAAGGCCTTGGCCGGTAATGTCTCCAACAGATATCGGAAGAGGTCCCATGATTACCGAAAGCGAAGTCGAAGACTCCCTGCGTCAGGTTATCGACCCCGATATCGGGGTCAATATCGTCGATCTCGGACTGGTGGAACGGATTTCCGTCTCCCCCGAAGGTATCGCGGTCGACCTGATTATGACCACCCCGGCTTGCCCGCAAAGCGCCTATATCCAAGACGAGTCCGAGCGGGCCATCCGCTCCGCCGCCAAGGGCCTGACCGAGGTCAGCGTCCAGGTCCTGGACTCGCCGTTCTGGGAACCCGCCCGCATGTCAGACTCCGCCAAAAAGATCATGGGTTGGCCGGGATGATACCAACGACCGGAGCGATTAACCCATACGGGGCTCCCGCCCCGATCCCCAGTTGGAGGCGTCACCTCCAAACCTCCCTTATTTTTATGAATAAAAACAAAGGGGGTCCGGGGTCACCCCGGATAGGTTCGGGCGATAGACCGATGCAAATGACAAGTCAGAGCGAAGGGCCATTGGGATGACTCCCACCGTCCGCCGCCTTCCCATTCTTGTCGCCGGAGCCATTTCACTCTTCGCTGGAATTGCGGCGGGTGAAGGCCGCCTGGGTTGGCCTGATCCGGGTATCGAGATCATGGCGGTGCATGGGCCGCTGATGATCTGCGGCTTTTTTGGAACCGTGATCGGACTGGAACGGGCCGTCGCCCTGGGTAAGCCCTGGGGCTATGCTTCACCCATG
>JAYTWE010000327.1:0-1963 GCA_043744055.1 Magnetospirillum sp. | reverse complement strand
CCCCGGCGATGTCGCCGATGGCATAGATGCCCGGCTCACCAGTCCGACAATATTCGTCGGTGACGACGTGGGTCTTTTCCACTTTGATCTTGGTGCCTTCGAGGCCGATGTTTTCCACATTGCCGACGATGCCGATGGCGGTGATGACCCGATCGACCACCAGGTCATGGGTCTTGCCACCCGCCTCGATGGTAACGGTAACATTGGTGGCGGCCTTCTTGATCCCCTTGATATTGGCCCCGGTGAGGATCTTCATGCCCTGCTTCTCGAAGGACTTCTGAGCCATGGCGCTGATTTCGGCATCTTCCACCGGCAAGACGCGATCCATGGCCTCGGCCACGGTGACCTGAGACCCCAACGCGTTGAAGAAGCTGGCGAACTCGATGCCGATGGCCCCCGAGCCGATCACCAGCAGACTTTTCGGCATAGTGTCGGGAACCAGGGCTTCCTTATAGGTCCAGATGAACTTGCCGTCGGGCTCGAAGCCGGGCAGGACACGGGCACGGGCACCGGTGGCCAAGATGATGTGAGGAGCGGAGATGGTGTCTTTGCCCGCAATGGCGACCTTGCCGCCACCCTTGGGATCAAGCTGGGCCAGCTTGGCGGTGCCGTCGATGACGGTGACTTTGTTCTTCTTCAGCAGATGCTTGATGCCGCCCGCCAGCTGGGCCGAAACCCCACGGGACCGCGCCACGATCTTAGCCAGATCGAAACCAGCGCCAGGAGCCGACAGCCCATAGGATTCAGCATGCTGCATGTTGCGATAAATCTCGGCCGAGCGCAGCAGCGCCTTGGTCGGAATGCAACCCCAATTGAGACAGATGCCTCCCAGATGCTCACGTTCCACCAGGGCGGTCTTCATGCCAAGCTGCGCGGCACGGATAGCGGCGACATAGCCGCCGGGACCACCACCGATGACGATGAGGTCGAAGCTGTTATCGGCCATAGGTTCTCTCCACGGGTCTTATGGTTCGGCTATTCGGAAGCGCCGGGGAAAATCAGGTTCAGACGGCCTTCGATTTCCATATCGTAGGCCTCTGCCAGACGCCAGACATGGACGCCCAGCAATTCTCGGAATGCCCCGAGCAACTGGAAAAAGACAAAGGTCGGCATCTGGTAGCGACGACCGGTACGGCGGTCCCAAGTCTCCGCCTCGAAGACATATTTGCGGCAAGCCGACTGCATGGCCGCCAGCAGATCGAGACCGGGCGCTCCGGGCGGCAGCAGTTCGGCGGTCTCGCCGATCAGCCGCTTGGCATCCACCACGGCGCGGTAGCAACGCTCCTGCTCCTCGGGCAATACGCCACGATTACAAAAGGCGGGATTGTTTTCGATCATGGCGACCAAGCCCGCCAAGGCCGAACGGTCGGCAGCGCTACCGACCGGGAATGGAGTCGGCATGAAGCCCGGCGGCCTCGGCAGCTCCCTGATTTTGAAGCCCATAATCCTCCCTCCCGATTTTTATGTCATACCGACGAGCCACTGACGTGACTCGTCGTCTGCCCCTCAACCGCCGGGCGGGTTTCTCCGAAACCCTTCCCTTAGGCCTCGCAGGGCGAAGAGCCCTGCTGAGGGGCTCCCGCGCCATGGGGCGCGCCGGGCCTTGACCGCAACTCCTCACCAATGAATGACTTCATTGGCTCGTCAGTATCAAACGGTGGCCAAAGGCCGCCAAGCCTGTTCGAAATCAAAAGCCAGATCGTGCTCGGCCACGTAATACTCGACGAAGCTGTCGAAATCGCCGTATTCGACCGTGATGAAGTTTTCGAAGCACCGCAGCTTGGCCCGATAAAGCGACATCAGATCAAAGCTCCAGCCATGGATCGAGCGTTCGGCAATCAGCACGTCGCCTTCATCCACCCCATCGAACAGGCAGCGCACCCGCAGCCGGTTGTCATCCCCATCCACCTGCTCGCCCAATTCCCAAGCCTCGATCATGAGGTCAAGATAGGGAAAGGCGGTG
>JAYTWE010000326.1:0-2852 GCA_043744055.1 Magnetospirillum sp. | reverse complement strand
ACTGGCAGGGCGGATGAAATGGAACGGCATCATGCTTCACCCGCCTTTCGCGCCCGGATACCATCGGCCACAGCCTCGATGATGGGACGATAGCCGGTGCAGCGGCATAGATTTCCGGCAAGGCCGTGACGGATAGCCTCTTCGTCGGGTTGGTCCAGATGCTCCACCAGATCCAGCGCCGTCATCACCATTCCCGGCGTGCAAAAGCCGCATTGCAGAGCATGACGATCACGAAAGGCTTGTTGCACCGGATGCAAGGTCTCGCCCAGGGCGACGCCTTCAATGGTAAGCACCTCGGCGCCCTCGGCCTGAACCGCCAGCACCAAGCAGGACTTCACCGCACGGCCGTTCAGATGGATGGTGCAGGCCCCGCATTGGCCGGTGTCGCAGCCCAGATGAGTGCCGGTCAACGCCAGATGCTCGCGCAGCAAGGTAACCAGAAGGGTCCGAGGCTCGACCTCCACCTCCAGCGGCTTGCCATTGACCTTGAGTGAAATCCGCATATATCCCTCTTTCGATCATACCTTCATAAGGTGAGGCGCATGCGGGCAATGGTCAATGCTTCCGAGGGGCGCTATCATTGCGCCATCAAAAGGAAACACACATGCCCATCGCGGTGAAGTCCAGTCTCGACGTGGTGTTCTGGATATCGGACCAGGCGCTGAACGACCGGGAATATATCCAACCGCAGAAGCTGCATCGACTGCTCTATCTGTCGCAGGCCTATTTCGCCGTGGCCTATAATGGCCGCAAGCTGATGCCCGCCACCTTCGTCACCGATGCTTTCGGCCCGGTAGAGCCCACGGTGTTCCACACCTTCGCCTATGGGCGGCCGCTGATGATCGAGGGTAATCACCTGAACGAACAAGTCTCCCACTTCCTCGAAGGCATCTGGCGGCGCTTCGGTCAGTACAGCTCGGACCAGCTGACCAAGAAAGTAGCGGAGCATGCCCCGGTGGCCTTGGCCATGGCCAAGGGCGTCAACGAGGAAATCCCCTTCGCCGACATCGTGGCCTTTTACACCGAGGAAGCCGCCGCCCGCTCCGCCAAAGTGCCGGGCAAGGTGGACCATATCGACCAAGTGGTGAAGCCGCGCGTCCTGCGGTCCCAGACCGGCAAACCGGTCACCGTGGCGGCCTGGAAACCCAAAGCCGCCGTGACGAAGAAAGACGAATGATTAGAAGGTGTTGACATTCAAGTTATGAGCAAATTATGGGTGCCTTTTCTCCTCCCCTCGGCTTGCCGGGGGGAGGTCGGGAGGGGGGCCTTGGCCGGATGCCCCCTCCCCAACCCTCCCCCAGCAAAGCTGAGGGAGGGGGAGATATTAAATGCCAACGCCCTCTAGCCGCCGTTCCGTTCTGATGGCCGGGCTGAGCTTGGCCGGGCTAAGCTTGGCCGGGTTGGCCGGTTGCGCCTCGCCCCCTCCTCCGCCCGCACGCATCACTCTGCCGCCCCGCCTCAAGGCAACCCCCGGTCTGGTGGATGAGCCTTCGCTGTTGGGGCTTAACGCCATCATCGACCTTCATCACGGCAATGGAGTGAAAAGCTTTACCGCCGCGCGTGATGAAAGCGGCATCCTGGCGGTGATCCACAAGGCTAGCGAAGGCGATTGGCTTGACCCGAAATACGACGAGCGCCGGGCCTTGGCGCAAGAGTCCGGTTTGCTCTGGGGGGCCTATCACTTCGGCACCCGCCAACATCCCGGCCGGACCCAGGCGCGTATCTTCCTGGCCGCCGCCAAGCCCGATGCCGCGACCTTGTTGGTGCTTGACCTGGAACTGAACGAGCGGGTGCCGAGCAACAGCATGCAGTTGGATCAGGCCGAGGAATTCGTGCGCGAAGTCGCCGTGGCCACCGGACGGCTGCCGCTGCTCTATAGTCATCCCGCCTGGGCCGATGGCGAGGTCATGCGCGGCTCCTCCCTGGGAGGAGCGATCCAGCCGGGCTCCGCCCTGGCCGCCTGCGATCTGTGGCTGGCCGATTACCGCTATGAGCCGGAATTGCCCCGCGCCTGGGGCTCGAAGGGCTGGAGCCTATGGCAGTATGCGGGCGATAATTTCACAAGCGGAGGCCCCTTCCGCGATCAGGCCCGGATGGTCAAAGGCATCGACCGCTGCGACCGTTCCATCTTTGCCGGAACCCGCGAAAGCCTAAGCCGCTACTGGACCGGGTCAGCCGCCCCGGCACGAGTCGGCACCAACAGGTTGGTGAGCAGAGTCTGAACCGGCTCGCCCGCGCCATCCAAGGTCACCACCCGCAGCTTGACAAGGCCCAGGCCGGGACGCGACTTCATCTCGCGGGTCTCCAACACCTCGATCCGCGCACTCAGCACATCGCCCGGCCGCACCGGGCGATGCCAGGCCAAGGATTCCAGACCGGTCCCGATAACCCCCAGCGGCAGCTTCATCTCGCTGGTCACGATCAGCCGCATTGTGGCCGCCGCCGTGTGCCAGCCCGACGCAGCCAGCCCCTCGAAGAACGAGTCCTTGGCGCTGACCTCATCCAGATGGAAATGCTGGGGGTCCCAGGCGGCGGCGAAGCTTTTGATATCCTCGACGGTCACCGTATAGCGGGGCGAGCCGAAGACTTGCCCCGGCGACAGGTCTTCCAGATAGCTGGTCATGCCGCTTCTCCTTGAACAGCCGGGGCCATACCGCCCTTGCGCCCCACCATCAACGACATCACCGCCGCCACCAGACAAATCAGACCCGCCGAGATGAAGGCCAGATAGTAATCACCCAGATCGGTCCTGATCCAACCGGCCAGGAAAGCCGCCGTGGCCGCCCCCACCTGATGAGCGGCGAAGATCCAGCCGAACATGATGCCCGCCCGCTCGCGCCCGAAGGACTGTG
>JAYTWE010000325.1:0-1512 GCA_043744055.1 Magnetospirillum sp. | reverse complement strand
TCATTGCTTTGGCGCGAGACGGATTGGCCGCCATCGGGAATGATACCGGCCCCATGCATTTGATCGCCGCCGGAGGCTGCCCGTCCTTGGTTCTATTCTCGCATGAATCCGATCCGGCGCTGTGTGCGCCGCGTGGCAAGGTGACGGTGCTGCGTCGCCCCAGCCTGGCTGATCTGGATGAGGCCGAGGTTGAGGCCGCCCTGGCGCGGATGATCGGGCCGTGAGCTGGCTTGAGACCCGTCGCCAGATGGAAGCCCGCATCATACAGAACTATCGGCGGCAAAGCCCCGAGGGCGAGCATTCCCATCCGTCTTACGACCTAGTCTGCCGTTTCATGAGCATGGCGTTCCGTCTTCTTGGTCTGTATGGACGAGGTAACCGCAATGCCAAAGACTTGCGGTTACACCAGCTGGTGATTCCCCATCCGGCGGTGCCCACGGAATTTGACGGTTTTACCTTGCTGTTCATCTCCGATATTCATGTGGGCTCCGTATCCGAGGTCATTACTGAAGCGGTGAAACGCATCTCCGACCTTACCTTCGATATGGCTGTTCTTGGTGGAGACTATCAGCTGTTTGGCAATCCCTCGGCGGTGGAGAGTGCTGAAATGCTTGAGCCACTGCTGGCCACATTGCGGGATAAGGCGCCGCTCTATGCCATTTTGGGCAATCATGATCGCCACGATCTGCCCCCCGAGTTGGAACGCCGAGGGGCACGGGTGCTCATTAACCAGCACATAGTGATCGAGCGGAACGGCAAACATCTGGTTTTGATCGGGCTCGACGACATTCATGCCTTTTATACCGATGCCGCTCTGAAGGCCCTGCGGGACGCTCCCGATGGCTTTAAGCTGGCGGCGATTCATAGCCCGGAATTTGCGAATCAAGCCGCTGCCGCTGGCGTGAATCTTTACCTTGCCGGCCACACTCATGGCGGCCAGGTCTGCCTTCCGGGTGGAAAGCCAATCGTGACCGCCATGAACAGCCACCGAGCGCTGGCGGTGGGACAATGGCGTCATAATGGCATGGTTGGTTATACCAGTACCGGCCTGGGTTCTGCGATTCCGCCGGTTCGCTTTAACTGCCGCCCCGAACTGGCATTTATCACCTTGCGGCGCTCTGCTTGACTTAAAACCGTTAAGCCGTAGAGTCTGCCCCCTGTTTTTGCTGTTTCGTGAGAGAATCCCATGGTCGCCATCACCCTTCCCGACGGTTCCATCCGTCAGTTCGATCACCCTGTCTCGGGGCTCGACGTGGCCAAAAGCATTGGCCCCGGTTTGGCCAAGGCGGCGTTGGCGATCACGGTGAATGGCGAGATGAAAGACCTTGCCACTCTGATCGACCACGATGTTCAGCTCTCCATCATCACGGCGAAAAGCGGTCCCGACGCGCTGGAATTATTGCGCCATGACGCCGCCCATATCATGGCCGAGGCGGTCAAGGAACTGTATCCCGAGACCCAGGTGACCATCGGGCCGAGCATCGAGAACGGCTTTTATTATGACTTCGCCCG
>JAYTWE010000324.1:0-2294 GCA_043744055.1 Magnetospirillum sp. | reverse complement strand
GACGCCGCCGCGACGGCATTGGCCACGGCCTTCACCTGATTATTGGCGAAGCTGATGAACTCGGCATCGCGCTGCTCCATCAACTTCAGCGAGTGGTTGATGGTCTTGGCGTAAAGCACGAAATCGCCTCGCAGACCGGTGGTCACGATGCGGCGGTAATACTTACGATGGTTGGCGGATTCCACGGCGGCAAAGGCTTCCTTACCGAAAGCCTCGGCCAGATCCAGCAGCCGGTTGATGTTGCGAAGCAGAGTCCCGACCTCGTCGGAGCGGCGGATGCCGAGAATACGGGCATTCAGGTCGCCCGTAGCGGCGCGGCCCACAACCGTATTGGCGGCGCTCAA
The DNA here is from genome assembly GCA_043744055.1 of Magnetospirillum sp. GTDB lineage: Bacteria > Pseudomonadota > Alphaproteobacteria > Rhodospirillales > Magnetospirillaceae > Phaeospirillum. Next base: position 1,950 of record JAYTWE010000324.1, on the reverse strand, counting down.
GTCATCGGCCACCGCCGACACCGCGCCGCCGATCTTGAAAGCGACCACCACGCCCGCCAGCGAGCATAAAGTGGCAATCACCATGAATACGGTGGCCATGCTGCGGCTGCTGGCGACGGTGGCGTCTTCATCGGTGTGGCTGCGCTGAACCACGCCGCTGACGATAACGTCGATCCGCTCCATGTCCTTTTGCAGCTGCTCGGACTTGGCATCAAAATCAGCCATCAGCTTGTTGCCGCCCTGGGGGCCTTCCGCCACATAAGCCTTGGCCATCTTCTGCCCGGTCTCGTAATAAGCGGGGAAATGGCTTTTGGCCTGATCGAGAGCGGAGATCAGCTCCGTATTGCCCAGCGTTTTGGCAAGGTCGCCCAACTTGGCAGCGTCGGTTTCAAACGTTCCGGCAAAGGTCTTGGCCTTGGCAAAGCCGTCATCCTGGCCGTCCAATCCACGAGTGGCCGACACATCGGTCAGCCATTGCTGAACCTGAACCACGTCGAAACGGAGATCCTTGGACGTCTGGGCAATTCCGAAAACCTGGATACGGAAGCGGTCGGCCATGTCGGCCACATTGCCGATCCCGATAATGCCGGACCAGATACCGCCGACACCGGCCACCATACAGATGATGGCCGGGACAAGCACCGCGAGCAAAATAGTCCGAGCCTCGGAACGAAGAGTCTTTTCCATGATTCGGGCTCCGGTCAGCGGTCAGGAGTGATGGCGAAGATGAAGCGGTCATAGCTGTCGAACCCGGCATCCGCCACGGCCTTGTGCAGCATGGCCCATGCCGATTCCAACCCCGCCTTGCGGTCCTGGTGACGGTTTTCCTCGCTCATCAAAGTCTTATAGAGCGGCTTGATGACATCCAGGGCGGCGGGTTCGGGAACCCGGCGGTTGGAGTGATATCCCACAATCTGGCCATTGGCGTCGAAGCTGGGCGTGACATGGGCGAATACCCAATAATTATCGCCATTCTTTGACATGTTGTTCACATAAGCGAACAGCTCTTTTCCGCTAGAGATCGCGTCCCACAGCAACTTAAAGACGCAGCGCGGCATCTCGGGATGGCGGATAACAGAATGGGGCTGGCCGATCAGCTCGGACTCAACAAACCCGCTGACCGTCAAGAAGACATCGTTGACATAAGTCAAGCGCCCCTTCGGGTCTGTCTTGCTGACGATCAATTCATGACTGGCAAACGTCCGCTCCCGCCCAGAGGGAGCAACTTTTTTCTCGCTCATACCCAACACCCCATAACCCCAATACCTTCGTAGGTGATTCTTTCAGCATTACTACTTAGATGCAAGTGAGAACCAACCGAGAGACACATGTCCTCACAAATTACAAGCCCCAGGTGACGGCTTGCCAGGGCAATCGGGTGAAGGAGAATGTTCCTGCAAACACTGTCGTCATTCCCGCGAAAGCGGGAATCCATGCCGCCACAGGCACGTTTTTCGGCCATGCATTTCGCCGACCCCAACCGTGGACCCCCGCTTTCGCGGGGGTGACGAGAAATATAGAGGGTGATATCCCTTCACCCGATTGCCCAGGTGACGGCTTGCCCACGGCAAGGCGAAAGGGTAAACCGGGTCATCCAATGAGGGGGAGCACATGGATACCATCGGCGTGGTTGGGGGAGGAGCCTGGGGAACCGCACTGGCGCTGACGGCGCGACGTGCCGGCCGCAAGGTTGTGCTGTGGGCACGCGAAGCCTCGGTGGTGGAACAGATCAACTCCATCCATGCCAATACCGACTTCCTGCCCGGCGTAACCCTTGATTCCCAGATCCACGCCACATCGGATTACGCCGAGGTGGCGCGTGCCGATGCAATTTTGCTGGTGGCGCCCGCCCAGCATCTGCGCGCCGCCTGCCGCGCCCTGGCCCCCCACTGGCGCAAAGGCGTCCCGGCGGTGATCTGCGCCAAGGGAATCGAGTTGTCCACCTGCGCC
>JAYTWE010000323.1:0-3585 GCA_043744055.1 Magnetospirillum sp. | reverse complement strand
CAGACGAAAGTTTGTATCAGAGCCGATAGGGGACTTTCATATGACCAATCCGTTTGATGATAATTTCACCGCTTGGATGTCTGAAAAAACGTTCTTGGTGGTGGAGGATATGTCCAGCTCCCGCATGCTGGAAGCCAGTCTGCTGCGCGGCCTTGGGGCAAAGAAGGTGATTGCCGCCGTGGATGGAGAAGATGCCCTCGTCAAGATCGGCAATGATACCACCCAACCCGATATCATCATTTGTGACTGGATCATGCCGGGTATCGACGGTATCGGAGTTTTGGATGCCGCCAAGCAGCGTTTGCCCGGCGTCAAGGTCATCATGGTCACCGCCAAGACCGAGTTGGACGATGTCAAGGTCGCCCACACCCATGGGGCGGATGGCTATGTGGCCAAGCCCTTTACCCGCGATACCTTGGTCGCCGCGCTGAAGAAATTGCAGGTCAGCTGAATTTCTTTTCAGGGTGAGGGAATAAAACCGGAAGTGCCGCTGTTGTCTCCATATGGCCGCTCGATGCCATGCATGGAGGAACCAATGAATATTCGCTCTTTCGCACTTTTCGCCGCCGCTGCCGTTCTGGTCGCTTCCACCGCGATTGCCGCCCCCGCCATGACGGGGCAGACCGCCATGGGGCCGGTGCTGACCGATTCCAAGGGTATGACCCTGTACACTTTCGACAAGGATGCTGCGGGCATGTCCAATTGCGTCGATGCCTGTGCCCAGAACTGGCCCCCCCTGACCGCCGCCGCTGGTGCTATGGCCGAGGGTGATTACACCACGATCAAGCGGGCCGACGGCTCCATGCAGTGGGCTTATAAGGGTAAGCCGCTTTATCTGTGGATGAAGGATGCCAAGCCCGGCGATACCACCGGCGAGGGGTTCAAGGATGTCTGGCACGCAGCCAAGCCGTAAATCGTCATGAGTTCGGTGGAGAGCCGGATCGAAGAGCTGATCCCCGGATTAAGGCGCTATGCCCGCGCCTTGACCGGGAATATCAGCACTGCCGACGATTTGGTTCAAGATTGTCTGGAACGGGCTCTGTCGCGCTTGTCCTTGTGGCGGCACGGCAGTGATCTTCGGGCCTGGCTCTTCACCATCATGCGCAATGTCTGGTTCAACCAACTGAGCCGCAATCGGGCCAGGCCCGATATGGCCGGGTCCGAGGATGGGTTGGACCAGATATCTACCCCTGCCTCCCAGACGGACCAATTGGTCATGCGTGATCTGGCTTCGGCCTTGGAGCAACTGGCCCCCGAACAGCGGGAAGTTGTGCTTTTGGTCGGGCTGGAAGGGATGAGCTACGCCGAGGTGGCTGACGTGACCGGAGCGCCGCTGGGCACGGTGATGTCTCGGTTAAAGCGTGGCCGGGATCGGCTGAGTCAGCTGATGAACGGTTCGGAGTCTTTGATTCGGAGAGTGAAATGATGGGCCGCTTGGCCGACGACGATCTGCACGCTTATCTTGACGGTGAGCTGGATGCCCCCCGGATTGCCGAGGTCGAGGCATGGCTGGCGGCGGAACCGGCTGAGGTCGAGAGGCTGCGTCAGTGGGCAGAGCAGAAGGACGGACTTCATCGTCTGTTCGACCGTGTGCTGGAAGAGCCGGTTCCGTCCCGTCTGCTTCCCACCGCCATCATGGCCCGCCGCCACTCACCTTTGAAGATTATCGCCCGTCTGGCCGCTGCCTTGGCTTTGGTGTTGTTGGGCGGCACGGGTGGGTGGTGGCTGCGCGGCGATGCCCCTCAATCCGTGGCGGCATTCGCCATGGCCAGTGACGCCCTGTCCGCTCATGTGGTCTTTGCCGCTGAGATCCGCCACCCGGTGGAGGTGGCTGTCTCTGAACGGGCTCATCTGGTGGGGTGGTTGTCCAAGCGGTTGGGTACCGAGTTGAAGGTGCCCGATCTTGCCGCGTCCGGTTTTTCTCTGATGGGGGGGCGTCTGCTGCCAGCTTCTACCGGCCCGGCCGCCCAATTCATGTATGAAAGCAAGGCAGGGCAACGGGTCACCTTGTATCTGCGCCGGAGCGAGGGAGCTTCCACCACTGCGTTCCGCTTTGTCAGTCAGAACGGGGTGGAGGCCTTCTATTGGATGGATGGCCCCTTTGGCTATGCCCTAGTGGCGGATTTACCGCGCGACCAATTGATGCCGCTGGCCCAGGCCGTTTACCATCAACTGGAAAAATAGCTGCAATCATCAATGAAGACGGCCCTGTCGGGTATTGACCTGACAGGGCCTCTTTTTTTGCAGTGCACAAAGTCATCGCTGGACTATGAAAGAATCCATGAGGTGGTTTCCCTTTGGCGTAACATTGGCTTGCATGTGGATCGGGGCGATGACAGGATTTAATTTCATTGTTCTTTAAGTAAGAGATGTAATGGATCTGAAACATTGAAGGGGCAGGGGATAAGCTCCATATGACGATCCAGCAGGGAAAAGTCGCCGAGTCGCTGAACGAGCAGGGAGGGTGAGCGGGCATGAGTGGCGATTTCATTATTGAGACCAAAGGGCTGACGAAGGAATTCAAAGGCTTCATCGCGGTCTCCGACGTTGATTTGAAGGTTAAGCGGCATACGATTCATGCTCTGATCGGCCCCAACGGGGCGGGGAAGACCACCTGCTTCAATCTGCTGACCAAGTTCCTGACCCCCAGCCACGGCCACATCTTCTTTAACGGTAAGGACATCACCCATGCCAAGCCCGCCGCCATCGCGCGTCAGGGCATGGTCCGGTCGTTCCAGATTTCCGCCGTGTTCGGCCATCTGAGCGTATTGGAGAATGTGCGGGTGGCGCTGCAACGGGTGGAGGGAACCTCCTTTCACTTCTGGCGCTCGGGCGATTGCCTCAACAGCTTGAATCAAAAGGCCGAGGAATTGATCGAGGCGGTCGGCATCACCCAGTACCGTGACACTCCGGCGGGTGAGCTGTCCTATGGCCGTAAGCGCGCCCTGGAGATCGCCACCACCTTGGCGCTGGACCCGGAAATGCTGCTGCTGGACGAGCCCATGGCTGGTATGGGAACCGAGGATATCAAGCGCACCGCCGAGCTTATCAAGCAGGTGGCGAAGAAGCGCACCGTGCTGATGGTCGAGCATAATTTGTCGGTGGTGGCCGATCTGTCCGACACCATTACGGTCCTTAAGCTGGGGCGCGTCCTGGCTGAGGGCAGCTACGACGAAATTTCGAATAATCCCGAGGTGGTCGAGGCCTATATGGGTTCCGGCCATGGAGCAGCCGGACATGCCTGAGACGGATATTTTATTATCGGTAAAGGATCTGCACGCCTTTTACGGCGAGTCGCATGTTCTGCACGGCATGACCTTCGATGTTCCCCGTGGTCAGGTGGTGACTCTGCTGGGCCGCAACGGCGTCGGCAAGACCACCACCATGCGCTCCATCATGGGCATTGTCGGCAGCCGTACCGGCTCCATCAGCCATGAGGGTACCGAGACCATCGCTCTGGCCTCCAACAAAATCGCCCGGCTGGGAATCGGCTATTGCCCGGAGGAGCGGGGGATCTTCTCGTCCTTGTCGGTGCGCGAGAACATGGTTCTGCCGCCGATCATCAAGCCCGGCGGTATGCCGTTG
>JAYTWE010000322.1:0-2309 GCA_043744055.1 Magnetospirillum sp. | reverse complement strand
AGAGCAGATCGCCTTGCTCGGTCAGGATCAATCCGCGCGCGTGACGATGGAAAAGGCTGAGTCCCAGCGATTCCTCAAGCGCGCTGATCTGACGGCTCACGGCCGATTGGCTGAGATTGAGCACCTCGCCCGCATGGGTGAAGCTGCCTGCTTCGGCAACGGCGTGAAAGACCCTCAGCTTGTCCCAGTCCATGACGACGTGACGGCTCCTCACCGAAGGGGGGCAGCCCCCTTATAACTTTATGGCAGTAGTCTGCCGCAACTTATCCTGCGTGTCCATGCGCAGCGAGGAAGCGTTCCGCTTCCAATGCCGCCATGCAGCCGGTCCCGGCCGCGGTGACTGCCTGACGAAAGATCTTGTCTTGGACATCGCCAGCCGCGAAAACGCCGGGGATATTGGTGGCGGTGGAGCCCGGCGTGGTGACCAGATAGCCTTCGGCATCCATCTCCAACGCGCCCTTGAACAGGCCGGTATTGGGCGTATGACCGATCGCGATGAAAACGCCATCCAGCTTCAGTTCGGTCAAAGCGCCGGTCTTGAGATTCTTGAGACGCAGCCCGGTAACGCCGGGGGGGGAATCGTCGCCGAGGATTTCGTCGATGGCGCTGTCCCACACCACGGAGACCTTGGGATTAGCGAACAGGCGGTCCTGGGCGATCTTTTCAGCGCGAAGTGAATCGCGACGATGGACCAAGGTGACCTTGGACGCGATTCCGGCCAGATAGACAGCCTCTTCCACCGCTGAATTACCGCCGCCGATCACCGCGACGTCCTTGTTGCGGAAGAAGAATCCGTCGCAGGTGGCGCAAGCCGAGACCCCGAAGCCCGAGAACTTCTTTTCCGACTCGATTCCCAGCCAGCGCGCCGTGGCGCCGGTGCAGATCACGACGGTATCGCCGGAATAAGTGTCGCCGGAATCGCCGATCGCCTGGAACGGGCGCTTGGATAAGTCGATGGATGTGATGATGTCATCCATGAAGCGGGTGCCCACATGCTCGGCCTGGGCTTGCATCTGCTCCATCAGCCAGGGGCCTTGGACGGCTTGGGCGAAACCGGGATAGTTCTCCACATCGGTGGTGATGGTCAACTGCCCCCCCGGCTGAAGCCCTGCCACCAGCATAGGTTCAAGATTGGCGCGCGCCGCATAGATGGCGGCGGTGCAGCCCGCAGGTCCCGAGCCCAGAATCAGAACCTTGCTGTGATGATGAGCCATTTATCGTCATCCCGGTTTGAATGGTTTTGTTGCACAACAGCATATGGAGAGGGCGCGCCGCTGGCAAGCGGCGCGCCCTTACTTTAATGCGGTTCCTGCTTTACAGCTCGGAAGCGTGCTTCGCCAGGTAGTCGGCGACACCATTGGGGTTCGGCTTCATACCCGCCTTGCCCTTATTCCAACCGGCAGGGCAGACTTCGCCATTCTCTTCCGAGAACTGGAGCGCATCGACCAGACGCAAAGCTTCGTCCACATTGCGGCCCAACGGCAGGTTGTTGACGTGCTGGGACTGAACGACGCCGTTTTTGTCGATCAGGAAGGTCCCGCGCAGGGCAACGCCGCCCGGCAGCAGAACGCCGTAATCACGCGCGATGCTCTTGGTCAGATCGGCGATCATGGGGAATTGCACATTGCCCAGGCCGCCCTTTTCCACCGGCGTGTTCTTCCAGGCCAGATGGGTGAAGTGGGAATCGACGCTGACGGCGATGACCTTGGTGTTGCGCTCGGCAAAGGCTTTGACCCGATGGTCATGGGCGAGGATTTCCGACGGGCACACGAAGGTGAAATCCAGCGGATAGAAGAATACCAGACCATAAGAGCCCTGCAGGTAGGACTTCAGATTGAAGGTCGGGTTGATCTCGTTGTCGGGCATCACAGCCGGGGCGGTGAAGTCAGGGGCCTGCTGCCCCACCAAGACGGACGGGCTCTGGCACGTGTCGGACATACTGGTGGCTCCCTCGATAAGGCTTTGACGGTTGATTGTGTCGACAAATCTAGTCGGATTTAGCCCGTCTTACAAGATGGAATGATTTTAAACATACGCACAGCGTAAGGCAGTCATACGATTTTAACCCTTAGGGTGATTGCGGATATGCCCTTTTGGCCATGATATGGCCGTGGTGTGAAATTAAATGGGCGGTGCAGCAAAGTCGCGCTTGCCGCACTGGCTTGTTGTAATATAATTTCGTGAAGCCTTGGGGTTTTGGAGTTCTCTTATGCAGCGGGTCAAGCTCGACCGGATCGACCGACGCATCCTTGCTGATTTGCAGGGGGACGGGCGAATGACCAATGTCGAGCTGGCCCGGCGGGCGGGCA